>JAMIGL010000030.1:0-2854 GCA_035905735.1 Minisyncoccota bacterium
ATCACCGGCAAACGCGAGGAGAACAAGCATATCTCCGATGACAGCTACCATGTACGAGAGCTCTATTGGGGCTCATTTGGCCGCCAGGTGGCACTTCCAGTCGAAGTTGATATTAGATGAAGCAGAGGCCATCGAACGCCACGGCATGCTCATTATCAAGCTTCCCAAGATAGACAAAGCCCGCAAAGCAGCACTCAAAGTAAAGTCTATTTAAATCTTGCCTCAAAGCTCGTTTTCGTGTATAAAATAGAGACCAACTGCTCAGATAGCTCAGTTGGTAGAGCATTCCCCTGAAGAGGGAAGGGTCACCAGTTCGAGCCTGGTTCTGAGCACAACAATAGTTGCATTCCCTGAAAACAAAAAGCCTTCTATTTTACATAGAAGGCTTTTTGTTTTTGGAGAGACTTACTCCCCTTGTGTTCCCTTGTACTGATTGATCAAATCTTTAAAGACAGTAGTATCAGCGTTGTTTTGAAAATCATATACCCCTTTGAACTGATCAAGAAACGGCTGCACGAAGTAGAACGCTCCAACAGAAAGAAGAATAATGAACGTCCAATACGCAATACGAACTATCAATCCATTGCGCTGCGCCCGATAAAGCTTGTGTAGCATGGCATTGTTGTCTTCGATTTTCGCCTCAAGCTTTGCTAGACGCTCTTCAAATGCAGGATCCATAGTGATACAAGTATAGCATGAGATAAAAATAGAAAATAAAAAAGATGAGGTGTGTACCTCATCTTAAATTGCTTGAAAGAAACTCCAGAATAGTCTTATTTGTAAAAACAATACATGCAGGATAGTATTTGCAATCGTTCCAATGAAACGTATGCTAATACTCCATCTAAAAGTTCCTGGTGTTGTTTTCGAATACAAACCTTTCTGTAATTTGAAAAAGCTATTCCAAGTCCAAGAAAATGATCTGCCCCAGTTTTTAACAAGACGTTCTGTATATTTCACCCCGTTTCGAACATTATTGATCGATATGGGAGATTTGATTGCTGCCAATGTGCTATAAGTTTATTTAAAAAAATGATAACACAGTATAATTTATCTGTCAATCAATAGTGGTGCCCTTGGTAGGAATCGAACCTACAATTACTCCTTAGGACGGAGCAGTTATATCCATTTAACTACAAGAGCTTTGCCAATATTAGGCAGCGAGCATTTGGGCGATGGCAGACTCTTGAAAGCCAACAGCGATCTGGTCCCCGATCCTGATAACAGGTACGCCCATTTGGCCGGTAAGCTCTATCATTTCTTTGCGCTTCTCGATATCAGTACCAACATTATGCTCGGTATATGCGATACCTTGAGACTTGAAATACTCTTTTGCAAGGGTGCAATAATGACATGAACTGGTGCTATAAATGGTGACGTCTTTCATATGCTATGAGTATATCACTACTCCCCACGGATGCCCAAACCTTCCAAAATAGAGTCCCAGAAGCGTGATACCGCGGATTGCGGAGGTGGTGGAGGCGGGAGTTTGGGCTGGGGTGTAATAATGATCATTCCTTCTCCCGGCTTTACGACATTGTATTTGGTACGAAAGACCTGCTCTTTCCCCTCCGGTGTTTTGAGGTATTCATTGGTCGCAGCCAGGGATTCTTGCTTGTCCTTGAGCTCGCCCTGCTTTGTTTCCAACTGTTCGATCTCAGTCCGAAGCACCGTATGCTTTTCAGCAAGTCCGATAACCGATGTCAAAAGGAGAAAAAAGACCACAAGTGCCACAACAAATCCAAGGATAAGTCTGGGTGACAAGCGGGGGGTTGGTTTTGGGTGGAATTGCGTTTTCATATGGCCGTGATAGCATACTAGTACCTATGTATATAAATCATAACAGAAAACGAGTGAATGCTATATGGAAGGTGTTCTCCGTACTTGCGATCATCAGTATGCTGATGTTCTCATTTGCGGCATTTTTCCAATAGGATTATTGCTTCATCACATTAATAAAGACAGTATGCGGGATGTTCACGGAAGCGTGCTCCCGCATTTTCTTTTTACCTTTCTTTTGCTTGTCGAGCAGTTTGTTTTTGCGAGAGACGTCACCACCATAGAGATGTCCAATCACATCCTTGCGAAACGCCTTGAGTGTCCGTGAGGCAATAATGCGTCCAAACGCTTTTGCTTGGATTTTCATTTCTACCTGCTGACGCGGGAGCAGCTTTTCAAGCTTCTCGACAAATTCAATACCATCTTCTTCTGCGCGACGGCGCGATACGATACGAGTGAACGCCGGTACAAGTTCATCACCAACAACAATATCCATGCGGGTGACATCAGCTGATCGCATTTCAGTGATTTCGTATGATACTGAGCCATATCCTGAGGTAATACTCTTGAGCTCATCAAAAAAGTTGCGCATGAGCTCCCGAAGCGGCATGAGGCAGTGAATAGTCGAACGATCATGAGCGAAGTTTGCCACATCGAGCACTTCTGCTTCGTGCGTGTACAAAAACGGCATTAATGTACCAACTTGTGCGAGCGGACAGATAATATCAGCAGTGACCCATGGTTCTTGAATAGCAGTCACCGTACCATCGTCTGGAAACAGGTGTGGTGAGTAGACAGTGATTTCCTTGCCACCACGCACTGTCACCTGATACGTGATAGAAGGCATTGTAACGATGAGTTCCAGGCTGAACTCACGACGAAGTCGCTCCGAGATAATCTCAAGGTGAAGCATTCCGAGGAAGCCGCACCGGTAGCCGCGACCCAACGCACCGGACACTTCTTCTTCATATGAAAATGATGAGTCAGAGAGACGAAGTTTGCCAAGCGCAAGCTTGAGATCATCAAAGGCATCCTGACTCTCGGGATAGATAGATGCCCACACGACAGGACGAGG
>JAMIGL010000031.1:0-4951 GCA_035905735.1 Minisyncoccota bacterium
GGCGTGGGCTCGCACGTACTGTGGCAAGCCTGGCTACAGGTGGAATCGTGAGGACGGGTTCGCGTTTGCCGTTTCGCAAGTTAGTTCTCAAAACTAAGACGCTGATCACTTCAGCCCTTTGAATGTAGTCCTTAGCCCTTGTTCCGAAATTTTGGAATGAGGGCTAATTTTTTTCTCATAATAAAAATGTATAATGGTCCCGGCAGTAGGTGAATATGCGGACGGTCAAGGCTTTCCGCTACCGAACCCAGTATCCTTGCATCGAGTGTATCCGCGGTCATGGCTTCGGATAGGGTGGTGCATGTACTTCTCAAAAAAGAAGATACTTGGCGCGAGATATTAGGGCATTACGATGCCGAATACAATACAACCCTGAGAGCATTCAAGGGGTGGTGACACGGATGATGTTTCGCGCAGTCCGATGGTGATCCGAACTTGCTCAACGCGAACCGTGATGACGATGGACGTTGGCTCAACACGTACTATGACAAGCCTGACAACAGGTGGAATCGTGAGAACGGGTTCGCGTTTGCCGTTTCGCAACTCTCTTCATTTTCTCTCCCAATAATTATTTCTTGGGAGAGTTTTGTTTTGTAAGCTGTCCGCTCCAACCGCCGAGCATCTTGCCGGCCTCGTCGAGTTTCACTGAAAGCGCGAGGTACTTCTTGTCATCAAGGGATTTTGTTTCCCAGAGGACCAAGAGAAGGAGGCGCAATGTGTCGGCTTTCCTGATCGCAAGGCGCACATACGGATGCTTTTCATCGCGGGAGAGAAAACTTGCGGCAGATATCGCTTCTATTATTTCAACAAACAACGTGTCGATGCGTTGACCGAGTGAGTGCCTGTGTGACTTTGGCAAATCTTGGTAGAACTTGTACCACAAAAGATACCCTTCCTTGACCTTAGCTAGAACGGGTAAAATTCTTGTGGCTGGCTGGCTGGCTGGCTGGCTGGCTGGCTCTCATTATGTCCAAAATTAGATTTCAACATACTTACCATACTATCATTTCGCTCGAAAATATTCTCGACGCGTGGAAGGAATTTTCGCGAGGCAAAAAATCCCGCAAGGATGTGCAGGAGTTCGAACGGGACCTTATGACAAATATTATTTCACTGCACCGCGATCTTGCAGCGAAGACCTATCGACACAGCGCATATCAAGCGTTCAAGATTTCCGATCCGAAGCCCCGTGATATTCATAAGGCGAGCGTGCGGGACCGATTGCTGCACCATGCCATTCATCGCAACTTGATGCCGTTTTTTGAAAGGACTTTTATTTCTGATTCGACATCATGCCAGACAGGGAAAGGAACACACCGCGCGTTACGGCGTTTCAAGCATTTTACCGATAGTGTTTCGATGAATGACACAAAGACGGTCTGGGTCCTGAAGTGCGACATCAAGAAATTTTTTGCAAACATTGACCAAACGATACTACTTGAAATCTTGGCAGGGTACATACCTGATAAGGATATCGTATGGTTGGTTTCGATGATCGTCGGGAGTTTCCATTCGTCGGTTCCGGGTGTTGGCTTACCGCTTGGCAACCTGACCTCGCAGCTCTTGGTAAATATCTACATGAATGAATTTGACCAATTCATGAAGCATAAGATCAAGGCAACGCAGTATATCCGCTATGCCGATGATTTTGCCGTCCTGTCTCGGGACCGCACCTACCTTGAACGGATATTGCCATTGATGCAGGAATTCCTTACGGATCGGCTCAAACTCACCATGCATCCGAACAAAATCTCGATTGAGACTCTCGCCTCGGGCGTTGATTTCTTAGGATGGGTGCATTTCCCGCACCATCGGGTTCTGCGTACTGCCACGAAACGGCGAATGTTTGCCAATCCGGGCATTTACGCAGGTGACGAGGCTGTCGTGAATTCGTATCGAGGACTTCTATCTCATGGAAACGGGTACAATCTTTCACAAAAGATTGGAAGAATGTGAGCGTTTGCTATAGTTACTCACGTATGAAGAAATGGGTCATTGGTATTGATGAAGTCGGGCGGGGGCCGTTGGCGGGGCCGGTTTGTGTGTGTGCTGTTGCGATACCTACTGCTATCTATCGACGAAACAAGTGGCAAGGACTCACTGACTCCAAGCAAATGACCAGGATCGCTCGTGAGCAATGGTCTGCTGAAGCGCTTCACCTCAAAGAAATAGGCACCATAAGAATTGGTATTGCATACCAAAGTGCGGCTGCGATTGATACAAAAGGTATCAGTGCATGCATTAGACTGTGTATTGCTTCAGTGCTCAGAAAGCTCGATATTGATCCCCCAGACTGCACCGTACTGCTTGATGGGGGACTCAAGGCACCACAAGAGTATTTGTTCCAAGAGACTATTATCAAGGGTGATAGTAAGGAAAAAGCAATTTCGCTTGCCTCGGTTATCGCCAAGGTTGCTCGTGATGCCAAGATGAATACTCTGCATAAAACATACTCGGTGTATGGGTGGAATACCAATAAGGGCTATGGTACAAAGGCGCATATTTCCGGTATTAAAAAGCATGGGACAACCCCACTCCATCGCAAGAGCTTTCTGACACAAATACTTGACAAATAAGTATATATAGTGTACTGTATAAAAAAACCTATTTCACAAAACCTCAAAAATAAGGAAAAAAATGAAAACAGTACAAAACGCGTTCTTCGGCATGATAGCCATTTGTTTGGCAGCAAGTTGTGGTACCTCTCATAAGGTAACCACTGAAAACAGAGCTGATGTTTCAGGTGTTGAAGTTACACTAACAAAACATCCAGACTCGGTTTCTCTTAAAGCAAAAGATGGAAAAATATTCTACCTTTTCTTTAGTTTGGCAAAAAAGTGCCTCGTAATATCAGACAATCCTGATATCTATGAAAAGTTCAGCACTCACTTGCCAGAAACAAGCATTGCCGGAAGAGAGGTTCAGATTGAAGCTTCATCGATAAATCCATTTACGTATTTTAGTAAAGAACAACTCGATGACCTCAGTCAGCACTTGGGGGTAGAGCTTAACAAATTTAAGCTCTACAAAATATTCAATTGGAGTTTAGTGTTTCCGAATGGTGATACACCAACTCCTGCAACAAAAAAAGATCGAAATAGTAGGTACAAAGTAATTATCGACTAGTAGTATACATATCGTGTATACAGCAAGGCACCCTCATCATGAGTGGTGCTTTTTTATGCAAGTATGGCCAAAACGATGAGTCCAAGTCCGATCCTGTACCATCCGAAATACGAGAGCGGTTTTTTTGTGAGAAATGCAATGAACCATCTGATGGTGAGCAGTGCGACAATAAAAGAAACTACAGTACCAAGTGCGATGAGTTGATAGCTATCCACAGTCAGTGCTGGCGCATTGCGAAGCTCAATGACGCTTGCGCCGATGATGGTCGGTATTGCAAGAAGAAAAGAAAACTGCACGATGGTCGCGCGTGGAATACCAAGAAGTGTGCCACCGATCAGTGTTGCGCCTGCGCGTGACATGCCGGGAATAAATGCAAAAATCTGTGCAAGCCCGATAAGAAATGCTTGCTTTACTGTTACTGCTTTGATATCTGTCTCGGTATCAACCGGTGTTATGAGGAGTAGCCCGATACCTCCTGCAATGAGCGCAAGTGCGATCACCATATTGTTTCCCAATGCTTCTTTTACGATTGGGTATAGCAGAATGCCGGCAATACCCGTTGGAACAAATCCAATAATGACTTTGCCTATAAGGTGCATGTTGCTCCAGATCGTATTCCAGAAATACCAAATCGAGGCAAGGATGGCACCGCTTTGAATACTAATCGAGAGCACTTGAAGGAACTCCTTGTCGGCGATACCGAGTGCATGTCCTGCTAAGAGGAGGTGCGCTGTTGAAGATACAGGGATGAACTCCGTGAGACCTTCGATGATGGCAAGAATGATGGTGTAAAGTACTAGCATAACATGTAGGCTGCAATGATTGCTGCTGTTTCGGTGCGAAGCACCCGAGGTCCGAGCGACCATTCTTCGGTTTTGTGCGATGCAAAGAGTGTCTCATCCTCATCGCTCCATCCACCCTCGGGTCCGATGTAGTAGACCAGCGTCTCGGCAGGTTTTGCACTTCCGAGTATCGTTGCTTCGGCATGAAAAACAATTGATCGATACTTGAATGTATCAAGGCATGACTGAAGCGTCATCGGCTCATGAATAGTCACTCGCGTGCTTCCACCGCATTGTTCGAGTGCTTCGTCAGAGATTGCCTGGAGTCGTTCGAGTCGGACCGACTGCTTGACTGTGCGTGATGAAATAATGGGTACGATGGAGTGTATACCTATTTCGGTGAGTTTCTGCACCATAAGCTCAAACGTATCTCCTTTGGGTATCCCAATAGCTGCGATGATCGTACGGTTGTTGGAGGTTGCGATTGCAGGGATTGTTTCGATTCGTTTTACAACGAGAGCGTCTTTGCTGAGTGTTACAATTTCACAGATGTTGTCATCGCCGCCACTGGTGAAAAAGATGCACTGCTCTCCGACAGTCAGGCGAAGCACTGTGACTATCTGATGAACGGTTGCACTCTCACTGACGGTGAATGTATCCGTATCAGGAAGTCTTTCTACTAAAAAACGGTGAATCTTTTTTTTACTCATCGGAATTTTTCAATAAATGAATACCGTTTTCCACCTTCTCGATAGGTTGGAAAAAACAGGCTGGCGATTGCAAGCGCCATGATCAAGCCGCCGATAAGTTTGTGAATCGATGCTTTTTTGAAGTATCGTTCGCGCTGTGATGCTGCAATGCAAATGAGTGCCCACCACCAAATGGTAGCACCGATGGCAAATCCCACCAGTGTCACAATCCGGGATGTGATAGGTGTATCGCCAAGTCGTATCAAAAAGACACCTATGGCACCAAATGAAAAATATGTGGAAGGGTTGGTAAAAATGACAACGAGTGTGTTGAGGAAATGCCGGTGCCATGGC
>JAMIGL010000032.1:0-8787 GCA_035905735.1 Minisyncoccota bacterium
GATTGAGGAAAACAGAAAAGACCAATCATCCGAAACCCAATCGAGTGAGATTTTTTCTCAAAAAACAAAAGATGAAATTTCTCTTTTGGATTCAAAAGTTGAAAAGTTGATGAACTTATATTTAGAAAATGTTTTATCTTTGGAAGAATATCGTGATTCTAAAAATAAGTTAGTGAATCAAAAACAACTTTTAAAAGAGAAGTTATCAGCTTTTGAGAAAAAATCTCATAATCGGTTCGAACTTGCCGACAAGTTTCTAAAAGCTTGTGTTTCCAATGTGGAATTGGCAAACGATAGAACAAATGAAGAAAATACTCATTTGTTCAAAAAAGTCGGTTCGAACTTTAAAATTCTTAATCGAACCGTACTTTTTGAGCCATGCGGAGCGTGGAAAATCTTGGCGGGGTTTGGGTTTGGCGGGAATTCAGCCCCAGTGTCGCGCCTTCGGCGCGACCGCATTTCTCGCGCGGATTCGGATTTCGATTTGTTGCGGAAGCGGAGGGATTTGAACCCTCGGTACAGTTACCCGCACGCTGGTTTTCGAAACCAGTGCCTTCAACCACTCAGCCACGCTTCCGTATTACTTTGTTGTTTTGAGCCAGATATAGAGATCCTCGACGGCTTTCACCGCATCGCCTGCGGCAATGTTGTTCTGATGGTACAGACCGTTCGTGCAGTCACCAGCAGCCCATATACCAGGGGTTTGCGCGCGCTGGTTCATAGGATCAACAACAATCTTTTTGTATTCGTCGATAGTCGCAACGTCTTTGGCAAGGTCGGTGTTGGGGAGTTGCCCGATTTCGACAAATACAGCATTGACGGGGAGCTCGATAGTCTCGCCATGCTCTTTGAACACGATACCACTGACAAATCCATCACCGGTGATCGCCATAAGCTCTATGTTGCGCTTCAGGGTGACATTGGGGAGCTGTTCGACGCGACTGACGGTGATTGCATCAGCCCGAAAATGCTCACTGCGATGCAGGAGGGTGACGTGGGTGCTGTACTGGGCAAGCTGAAGTACTGCTTCAAGTGCTGCATTGCCACCACCGATCACTACTACCGGCATCCCGGAGAACAATGGTCCATCACAGGTGGCACAGTACATGACGCCCTTGTTTTCAAACTCAGCAGCACCAGGGATCTCAAGCTTGCGACGGCCTGATCCGCTCGTGATGAGGATTGCGTGTGCATCGTAGTGTTCGCCACTGTCGACTGTCACCGCAAAGTCATCGCCGTTTTTTGCGATACCTGTCACGTTTTTTGATTCGACGACATTGAGGTAGTCGCCTTTGTATGCGAGTGCATGGTCTTTGAGACTTTTGGCAAGTGCCATACCACTGATCTCCGGAGTGCCGATCCAGTTGTAAATAGTATCCGATACGCTTGATTGACCCCCAAACTCATAGACAACCATGAGTGTTTTGAGTTGTTTGCGTGCCGCATAGACGGCAGCAGCGCATCCTGCAGGCCCGCCACCAACAATAATGAGGTCGTATGTCATATGACAAGGAGTATATCACTCAAGAACAAAAAAACACCATATTGGTTAATGAATATGGTGTTTTTTGATACTTATTTTTTGTTTCGTCGAAGGAATGCAGGGATCGCGCCATAGTTGTCGAGATCGTCCTCACTTTCTTCAAGTGGTGTCTCGACAGGGTCGGTCTCAGGCTTTGGTTCAGCCTTCTGTACCATCGGTCGGATAGTCGTGTCTGTCTGCTGCTGAGCTTGCGGCTGGGTATCTCGGTTAAAGAGATCGCGGTTGGCGCCAAAGAGACTGCTCGGCTTTTTGGTGCCTTCGGTAGGGAAGCCGGTGGCGATGACGGTGATTTTGAGTTCGCCTTTTTTCATGCGCTCGTCAAATATGGTACCGATGATGACTCGTGCATCCTTGTCGATACTTTCGGTGATAACTTTTGCGGCATCCTGAAATTCAGCCATGGTGAGATCGTCATTGGAAGAGATGGCAAAGAGTACACCCTTTGCGCCGTTGATAGAGATATCAAGGAGGGGAGAGTTGATGGCTTGGATCGCAGCTTTCTCGGCGCGACCGTCACCATTGGCATTACCAACACCCATGAGTGCGGTACCTGCATCCATGAGGACGCTCTTCATATCGGCAAAGTCAACGTTGATGATACCTGGAGATGCAATGAGCTCGGAAATACCTTCCACTGCCTGGCGGAGCACTTCGTCACATTTTGCAAATGCATCCTTGAATGTGGTGTCCTTGCCTGCGATAGCGAGGAGGCGGTCGTTGGGAATGATGATGATAGCATCAACTTCCTTTTCGAGCTCTTCGATACCTTGCTCGGCAAGCTTCATGCGCTGGTTGCCTTCAAAGAAGAATGGCTTGGTCACGACCGCAACCGTGAGCACACCTTGCTCCTTTGCTGCACGCGCGATGATCGGTGCGCCGCCGGTACCAGTACCGCCACCCATACCGCATGCAATAAAGACCATATCCGCACCTTTGATGGCATCTTGGATCTCAGCTTTCGTTTCTTCGGCTGCGCGCATGCCGACTTCAGGGTTCATACCTGCGCCAAGACCTTTGGTAAGGTTCTTGCCAAGGTGGATTTTCTTTTCTGCGAGGGATGTGTGCAGATCTTGTACGTCAGTGTTCATCGCAATGAATTCAACCCCACGAACTTTTTCGCTGATCATATGGTTTAATGCATTTTTTCCGGAGCCACCGACACCGATCACTTTGATCCGTGCCGCTGTCTCGATATCAGGGCTTACTTTAGGCATGTATAACTCTCTTCCATTAGTGCTATATCGGGTATAGTAGCAGAATAAAGGCGAAGCGCAATGATACAGAGGTGGTTGACAATATGGATAAGTGATTTGAAATCATAGGTTTTTGGACGTGGGCATGCAGTATTTGTAGAGAGTCTTTGCTATACTATTGCACATGAACCAGTCGTTGACACTTGGCACTGTTATACAAGAAATCGGTATTTTTATCGCAGTGCCCATCCTTGCCGTTATCGCATGGAATGTGTGGCTTTCGTATATTCAGACACTCTTTTTGCGATCAATCAAATGGGTCATGATCGAAGTGAAGCCTCCAAAAGAAGTCTTCAAGTCACCGCTTGCGATGGAGCTCGTACTCAACTCATTGTATGCCGGAGCTCAAGGGGGTGACTGGTATACCAAATACTGGAAGGGAGAACTGAGCCTCTATTCATCGCTTGAAATTGTTTCGAAAGAAGGAACAGTGCATTTCTATATTCGTCTTCCCGAAAAATTCAAAAAGACTGTTGAGGCTCAGATATACGCTCAGTATCCGCAGGCTGAAGTACTTGAAGTGTCTGACTATACGACAGAGTTTCCTGAATTTAAAAAAGGGGGTGATTTCAATCTTTGGGGGTGCAATTTTGTCCTTTCAAAAGACGATGTGTATCCCATCAAGTCATATATTGATTATGGTCTCGACAAGGCCATCGGATCACTTGATGAAGAGCAGCGTATCGACCCTATTACGCCATTACTTGAATACATCGGATCCTTGCAGCTGCATGAGCATGTATGGATTCAAATATTGATCAGACCAGATACCAAGCGTTTTACAGTCAAAAAGAAAGGTGTTGAAGAAAGCGGAAAAGACTGGAAAGCAAAAGCGGCCGAAACGATTACTGAGCTAAAGGCAAACTTGTATGAAAAAGATGAAAACGGCAAACCTGTCATCACGCTTACCACTAAAACACAAACCAATACACTCGAGACAATCGAGCGTCATGCTGACAAGTTTGGATTCGATTCGTTTATACGAGCGGTCTATATAGCAAAAGGCCCTGCCTTTAACGCTGCAACCCGGGCACCTGCACTTATCGGGGCATTTCGTCAGTTTAACTCGAGTCAACTCAATGGCTTTAAGCCTGATGGTGTGACAAAGGTTGACTTTCCGTGGCAAGATTTATTTGGTAACAAGATTGCTGGTATGAAAGCGGATATTCTTGGTGGATATAATGCACGAGCATTCTTTTATGGAGGATTTGATCCTTTCTCTATCAGCTCATACTTCACGCACCCAAACCAAAGTGGTGGCAAGCCGTATATTCTCTCGACTGAAGAGCTTGCAACACTGTTCCATCTCCCTGGTCGTGTGGCAGAGACACCAAGCTTTACTCGTATCGAGGCTACCAAGGCCGAGCCACCGGCAAACTTGCCGATCTAATATATGGAGACATCACGCAAACGATCAAAAATAGTTGGAATGCTCGTGCTGTTTGGCGCGGCAGCTTTCTTTTTTGTCGGATTGTTCCGCAGTTTGCTTGCTGCGCCTGCTGACTTTCCGGTGCCGTACTATCTGACGATTGATCCGGGGCAGACACTCTTTTCTGTTTCGCGGGAGCTTGAGCGTGACGGGGTTATTACTTCATCGCGTCTGTTTGAGATATTCATGATCTCCTTTGGGAGTGAAAAAAACATGAGTGAAGGGGAGTACTACTTTGATCAGCCACAGAATGTGCTTGAGGTCGCGATGCGCATTTCCGGACGACAGTTCGGTGTTGATCGTCGCAGGGTAACATTCCCTGAAGGGTTCAGTACCAAAGAAATGGCGGCTCGTCTTGGTGCGACATTTCCCGGATTTGATACAGAGCTCTTTCTTGATCTCGCAAAAGATGATCAGGGGAGACTCTTTCCTGATACGTATGGATTCTTTCCGACCGTGAAGCCTGACCTGGTACTCTCGACACTCAAGCGTACCTTTGCAAAGAAGGTGCCTGACTTTGCAGAGCGTGCACAGACATTTGGCAAATCAGAAAATGAAATACTCACCATGGCATCCATTATTGAAAAAGAAGCAAACGGAGATGAAGACCGAAAGATCATCTCTGGTATTCTCTGGAAGCGCATTGCAATAGGTATGCCACTTCAAGTTGATGCACCATTTCTTTATCTGTTGGGCAAAGAAAGCAAGGAGCTCACCCGAAAGGATCTCGCGCTTGACTCTCCATACAATACTTATGTCAACAAAGGGCTCCCTCCCGCACCTATCAACAACCCCGGAGTCCTTGCGATAGAAGCAGCACTGCATCCAGTCGAGTCACCGTATCTGTATTACTTGCACGACTCCTCAGGTGGGATACACTATGCATCCACTTACAAGCAACACCTCGCTAACATACAAAAGTATTTGAAATAACATGATCCTCCAGCAATCCCTCGCATTCGTTGATATAGAAACCACCGGTCTTAGCCCTGAAACAGCTGAGATTATTGAGCTTGGTGTCGTCCTTGCCAAACTCAAGGACGGTGTTCTCACTGTTACAGACACCCTTGATCTCAAGATTCATCCAACCCATATCGAAACTGCCGACCCGCAGGCGTTGCGTGTCAATGGATATAATGAGGCGGACTGGCTCTTTGCAATACCGCTTGCTGATGCGATGAAGACATTTGCTGAGCTAACCGAAGGAGCGGTGTTTGTCGCGCATAATGCGATGTTTGACTATTCATTCATCGATGCGGCATTCAAGCAGACCGGTATCGAAAACAAACTCTATTTTCAAAAAGTCGATACACTCTCAGTTGCATTTGGTGTCCTGCACAATAATGATGACATGGGCAAGCTCTCGCTCCGCGCACTCTGTGAGAAATTTGAAATCCAGAATGCCAAGGCACATAGCGCATTTGCTGATGCGTACGCGACCTACGAAGTGTTCAAGAAATTGTTACAGTTACAATAAAAAAGAGCCTCCGCGGTGGAGGCTCTGGTTGGTCACAGTGTTTCTAGTGCAATTTCTAGTTTTCGTATCTTTTTACGGAAATCTTCATCAACATCCATAAGGTCTTTTATTTTGAGATATGAATATCGGACCGTTGTATGGTCTTTTTTGTTGAAATAATGCCCGATACTTTTGAGTGATTCTTTGACAAATAGCTTGCACAAATAGAGTGCGACTTGTCGAGGCTCAACAATCACTCGTTTTCTTGTTTTCTTTATCAGTACATCAGGTGATAGAGCGTATTCAGTGCAAACCAGATTTTTAACATCATCAATTGTTACATTGTTTTTGGGAGGAAGCTCAAGGAGTACTCGAAGATCTTCAATGGGATAAATTTTTTGAGATAATTTAAATCCATGTCGTTGCAGTATCTCTCGTTGAGAATTGTTGGTGGTAATACCTACAAAAATACACGAAGGTTTCTGAAATGTTTTGATTTCAAGAACATATGCACTACATACATCTTCTGGCATATTCAAGAGAGCGGTAACCTGAAAATTGATGATAATAATAGACCATCGATGTGTTTCGTGAAATGCTTTTCGAAAATCATGTTCACAGGTGACAATATGGGGATCGTCTTTGTTGCAAAGCATGGTGAGATAGGCTGTTTCAGTGTTTGAATCTGCTAGCTCAGGGTCAAAAATGAGTATTTGTTTTTGCATTGGTACAGAGTTTTTTCTTCACTCTAAATCAACCTGGATAAATGTCAAGGCTCGTAGTATAGTGATGCTCTAATGCATGCAAGCAAGAAAACAGTTTTTGTCGGCATATCAGGCGGGGTGGACTCGTCTGTTGCCGCATACCTGCTCAAACAACAAGGACATGAAGTCCATGGTATTTTCGTCAAAACATGGTCGCCTGAATGGCTGCCGTGTACCTGGGTTGATGAAAAGCGTGACGCAATGCGTGTCTGCGCGACGCTTGATATTCCTTTTCACTTTCTGGATGCGACCGATGCGTATAAGCAAGGTGTTGCCGACTATATGATCAGTGAGTATTGTGCGGGTCGTACACCAAATCCCGATGTGCTGTGCAATCGTGTCGTGAAGTTCGGGGCGATGTGGCAGTACGCAGCTGCTCATGGTGCAGAGGCGCTTGCTACAGGGCATTACGCCCGCCTGCTTGATGGCAAGCTCGTCCAGGGTATTGATGCATCCAAAGACCAGTCATACTTCCTCTGGATGCTTACAAATGACGACCTTGCGCACGCGATGTTTCCTATCGGCCATCTTCAGAAGTCCGAAGTTCGAGCTATTGCCGAGCGTGCAGGACTGATGACCGCAACCAAAAAGGATAGTCAGGGTATCTGCTTCCTTGGGGAAGTTGATATGCGAGAGTTCCTCGCACACTATATAGATGAGCAGCCAGGTGATGTTGTTGATGTGCATGGGGTCAAAGTAGGTGAGCATGACGGGGTATGGTTTCATACGCTTGGTGAGCGGCATGGGTTTCGCATTACAAACGGTGGCACCAATCAGAAGCCGTACTATGTTGTTGGTAAAGATATCGAGCACAATATCCTTATCGTCTCACACGATCCAAAGAATACTGCTGTACAAAACAAGGAAGTGACACTCGTCCTTCGTGATACCAACTGGCTTGAACCTGTTGATAGTACGACTCCATGTACAGGTCAAATCCGATATCATGGCCAACAAATCCCTGTCACTATTATTGATGAGACGCATATGCGCCTTTCGTATGAAGGGGTAGTCTCGCTTGGACAGTCGCTGGTTTTATACAGAGGCAGTACGCTCATAGGAGGGGGAGTAATAGATCAAGTGTTCTAGTATTTATTGACAAATATACATTTTATGCTATTATGTTCAAAAACATACAGCATGAAAACAATAGTATTTTTCTTTGTTGCATTCTTTATCATTACCGCGACTTATGGCCAGGAACCAATTTGGTATGGAAGCTTTGATGCGTCACATACAAGGTTCAAATCTTCATCAATTGAAAAGCCTTATACATTCATCAACCCGTTTGTCAGCAAGACATTCGGCAAGGGAAACTGGGGTATCTTTATTGAAGGAACGGTTGAGCCTGGGATAGCATCAGTTAGCCCTGGGATACTCTATGCCAAACAACTTGGTGATGTGTATCACGAGATCGGAGTCGGTCCTGGGTTTGAATTTGCACCAGAAGGCAATACCACCTTTTTGAATTCCTATTACACATTGGAAACAAAAGCTGATGATGCTCGTGTCAAAAACAAGCTCCTCATCAATGCCAACTATTCCTATGCAACGACATGGGGGAGCTGGTGGTTGGGATACATACTGTATCATCCATTCAACGAGTCTGTAGGCATTGGTATCCATAGTCAACGCTATGGAGTTACCGGCCCTCGGATACAGTATTCATTTTGCGGTGACAAAGCCCGCAAGGTAATCTGGCTCGCCGGATGGGGAAATGGTATCAGTATCGGTGCCACGTTAGCAGTGCAGTCAAAACAGTAATCAGCCCCCTCTATAAAAGTATAGAGGGGGTTTTGTGGTATAATTATGCTATATATCATGAAAAATAAAAAACTTACAAATAGTGAAGTTGTCGGTATACATTACATAATAGACCTTTTTGGGTGTAATCGACAACAAATAAATTCTGATATTTTTTTAAAAAAAGTATTTGCTGACTCGATCAAGGGTACAGATATTATTTTGCTTAATGAATCTTTTTATAAGTTTGACCCTCAGGGTGTAACTGGTTATTTTTTGCTTGCAAATTCACATATGTCGCTGCATTCATGGCCTGAACATGGATACTTATCGATAGATATATATACGTGCTCAAGTAGTGAGATGACTCGAAAGTTGGTTGACTCAATTCTTGAAAAAATTTCTCATGAAAAAGTTTTTATCAAAAATATTGATAGAACTTATGATTTAATTGATCTAGGTAAAAAAAATACTACTCTTGAAATGCCTATATATGCAAACGGTGATAATCAGCTTATTACTGTGACTAAATGGCAGGATTCTATAGTTTCCGCTTTTCAAAAAATTGATATTGTAGATACTAAAGAATTTGGCAGGTG
>JAMIGL010000033.1:0-15427 GCA_035905735.1 Minisyncoccota bacterium
CCTCGATATTTCTCAGCAGCAAGCACGCCGGAACATCCGGATGCAAAGACCGAACATGCCCGAGCAAATCCTCTTATCGGTACACCGCCATCAGGTAACGGTCGGGTCCAATCAGCAAATGCACGGCATGATCCCTCTATTCTCATTTGGGTTGCACACCCAGGAGAGCCTGCAATATCAGATGTATTAACGGCATCACCATTAAAGCTAACCCAGCCGATATTTGAAGACCATATATAACCTGAAAGATATGCTGTTTCATTTCCTGATTGTGGAGGTATGTTGAGACCATACTCAATACCACTACACGAACTCGGCGTATCACAGTTGTTAAGTTTGAACCATCCAACATTCGAACTCCATGCAGTACCAGTGACACTATCAGTGGGAGAAGCGAACATATTGACTGCTCCACCGATAAAAACAGCAACAAGGAGCAGGAGAACGATAGCGCGAGAGGATATCTGTTTCATTTGTCATACAAGTATACTTCATGGTATAGTGCAACCGCAAATGTCTCCACTCGTCCGGGGATATTTTTTTATAAAAATTGCATAACAATTACATATGTTGGATATCAAAGCACTAAAATTGGCGATCGAGCAGCTCGAAGGAGAGCGTCGCATTGCCCGAGACAAGCTTATAGACGCGATTGAGCAGTCACTTGCGGCAGCCTACAAGAAAGAATATGGCAAAAAGGGTCAGATTGTTCGAGCAGCCATCGATCTCGATGGTGGCACGTTCTCATTTGAACAAGTAAAAACCGTTGTGGATGACTCAATGGTGTACTTCACCGAGGAGCCTGAACACGAAACCGACGAGCGCGAACACTACAATGAAGAAAAGCATATTCTCCTTGAAGATGCCCGCATCATGAAAACAGATGCAGCGATCGGAGATGAGATAGTCTTTCCTCTTGAACCAAAAGATGATTTTGGTCGTATTGCGGCACAAACAGCAAAACAAGTCATCATGCAGCGCATTCGCGAGGCAGAACGAACCTCTATTCTTGATGAATTTGGCACCAAAGAGGGTGATATTGTCTCAGGCCACATCCAAAAGATTGATCGTGGCAACGTATTTGTTGATTTTAACCGAGCAGTCGGTGTTATCCCTCCAAATGAACAGATTCCTGGTGAGCATTATGCCCGCGGCGCACGCATTCGCGCATTCCTCTACAATGTCGAAGAGTCACCTCGTGGTGTAAACCTTCGCCTTTCGCGCACTCATCCCAAATTCCTCGAAAAACTCTTTGCCTATGAGAGCCCTGAAGTTGCAAACGGACTCGTTCAAATCAAAGCTATTGCCCGTGAGCCAGGTGGTCGTCGATCAAAGATTGCTGTATGGACCGATGATGCAAACATTGACCCTGTAGGATCATGTGTTGGTCAAAAAGGTGTTCGTGTCTCAACGGTGATGAACGAACTTGGTGGTGAAAAAATCGACATCATCGAATGGTCTCCCGACCCCGAAGAATTTGTTCGCAAGGCACTTTCCCCGGCACGAGTGCTTGATATCACCCTTGATGAAGCAGAACATAAGGCAACCATCGAAGTAACTCCAGATCAGCTCTCACTCGCCATTGGTAAGGGTGGACAAAATGTTCGTCTTGCAGCAAAGCTCACCGGTTGGAAAATCGACATCAAAGGCACCGAAGCAGAAGCAAATGAAGAACTGACCAAACCTGAGGGTGATGACTTTGTTTCCCTCAAAGATCTCGCTGCAACCACAGTAGACGAATCACCAGCACAACCAGTCGAAGCATTACAAGAACAACCAGCAGAAATAGAGGAAAAAGAATAATGTGATCGAGGACTGTTTGAGCGTCATCGTAGATGAGCGCAGTTCCGCAGAGCATATTATTTTTCTTTCCGAATATTTCTATTCATAGCCTATGAACCTCCTTCACAGTATTAACGCCGGCAAACATGCACCGGAAATCATCAACGTGATCGTTGAAATCCCCAAAGGATCAAAGAATAAATACGAAATAGACAAAGAAACTGGCATGATCATGCTTGATCGTGCAATGCATTCGAGCCAAGACTACCCGTTTGACTACGGATTTATGCCGCAGTCACACTGGGAAGACGGTGACCCATTGGATGTGGTGATCCTTACCACATACCCTCTTTCCCCTGGTATCTTGGTAAAGGTTCGCCCTGTTGCCATCATGAACATGATTGACGACGGTGACTCTGATGCCAAAATCATTGCAGTACCCGAAAAAGATCCTCGATGGGACGATATCAAAGACCTCTCTGACATCAACAAACACACCATCAAAGAAATCCAGCATTTCTTTATGACGTACAAACAGATTCAGAACAAGGAAGTCAAGGTAAACGGATGGGAGGACAAAGCTGCAGCACATGCAGCAATCACCCATTCACAGAAACTCTATACTGAAAAGTATCAACAATAAAAAACATTTCTCCAAAAAAGCCCCGATAATTCGGGGCTTTTTTATTCATCGCAAAACATTGACATGATAGTATGAATGTTATATAAATCGATTAACTACATATTTCTTTAACAACAAAAAAATAACAACTATGCAAAAAGTTACTCGCTTGTTGCTTCCTATGCTTGCAGTGCTTGCATATGGAATTGCCAGTTTGGCACAAGGTACCTGGACAAAAGAATCAACATTCTTTAATCCAGCATCAAACAGCTCACATGCTGTAGCCAATATATACAGTGATGGTACCGGTACTCGATACTACTTCGGCCAGTTTGATTCGATGTATCATTATGAACAAGGAAACATTGTTCAAAAAGTCGTAAACCTCCGAAGTATGGTTGCCCACAACCCCACAGGGTGGTTCAACAACGGAAATGTTATTGATGGATCAAGGTCTGCACGAGTTTTTTCAAGTCAAAAAATTTTTGGAGAACTCTATGTAACAACCGAAAGTGCTCCACACCTGCGGAAACACATTCCCGCAACAAATACCTTTGTAAGTGTTGGCCCCTCGCAATTTAACGGTGGGGGCCCCTTGTACGAATGGTCAGCAAACACCGCACTTGTCCTCGGTGGATTAAATTTCCAATTCAATGTCTTTACATGGAATATGTCCACCAACCAAACATCATTGGTCACAAGTAGTATAGGTGCCGGTCTTTTACCTGTTGACCCAACGTATCAGGGGTATCTTCGAGACACATTATTCCTTCTCGGAATGAAAAATGGAACAGAGGTTGGAGCCGCATATCTCAAAAAAGGTGCAACAACCTTTGTTGAAAATATCGTACCACCGCTTTCTTGTCATCGATTTCTTGCCGGTCAAATAATACACAGAAACCGTGCATTCGCGATTGTCCAACAAATACTTCCGATCAGATACGAACTACATGAAACCATCAATGGTGGACCTTGGCAAAAACGTGCAGACCTGACCTCGACAGTATCGACCAATCTGCAGCGACCAATACCAGGCTATGTTGTGGACACGACAACATTGGTTAACTACATTGCAGGAAATTTTACCGCAATTAACGGAGTACCGAGTACAACGGGAATTATTGGGTACAACCCCCAAACAAACACAAGTTGGGACCTTGGAACACTGATTGCAGCAGATTTCATGTATCCTCCAACAGCGACACAAGAAATTCCTGTTGGGAGGATGTGGCTCACTGACGGAGTGCTCAGAATTTTGAGTATTGGACCCCTTATCTTTGGAGGTCAATTCGTTCATCGGTTACAGCAATCTGTACTTCCTCTGGGTATTGTTCAGTTTACCGGATCTATAGATGACGGAGTGCCGAAACTTGCATGGATAACTCGAAACGAAACAAATGTACGCCATTTTGAGATTGAAATCTCAGAAAACGCTTCTGATTTCAAAAAAGTCGACGTCATCCAGGCAAAAAACACCCTCGATGCTAGCTACACCTGGCATGGTCGTGACATACGATCACTGTCATACTATCGACTCAAACTAGTTGAAATGAACGGAAGCTTTACCTATAGCCCAATCGTAAAAATAACATCGACAAAGAAACCTTTCGCCGTAACGATATATCCCAACCCGGTGAAAGATCAATGCGTTGTAAGTATTACCAATGATAGAGTTGAAAAGGTAAACATTCTGTTGACGAGTATCGACAGCAAAGTCATCAGTACATACCACATAAATACGGTACAAGGAACAACCACTATTCCTCTGAACCAGAACCTGCGACAAGGAACCTATCTTTTGACAGTGTTGTCGTCAGGAGAACGGACCGTATTGAAACTTATCAAGCAGTAGAACCTCCTTGATATCCTAAAGCCCATCATCTTGATGGGCTTTTTATATGTCATAGCTCTGGATTTTTTGCAGGAAGTATGTATAATAGAAGTGTGAAAAAGACATACCTCTCTATTATTGCACTCACCCTTATGACAACCTTTGGCGTCATCTCGGATGTTTCTGCACAAACCGTTGCAAAACAAGAGCAAAAAGCTCCTGTTGAAGAGAAACTCATACCAAAGACTGAGGCGGATTTTCGTACCCTTCTTGCCCGCATGGCGTCGTTCCAGGCTCGCATTCAAGCCGCAACAACCCGTTTGGCCGAAAAAGGAATTGATATAACTACCTCCCAGGTCGCAATCGACAAAACCACCGTCGCACTCGCCGACACCAAACTTGCAATAGATACCTATGCAAAAGCTATACAAGACACCAAACGCAGTGCATCAAAAGAGCTTCAAACAGTAGAAACAAGCTTTGAAACACTTCGTCTTGCTCTCATCCAGAGCCTTCTTTCGCTCAAAGGAGCCCTCACTGATACCCTTGGTGCATAATACACACCCTCGTGGTAGACTCTCGACCTATGAATACCAAATATAGCGTAAGCGTTGCCATACTTCCTGGCAGTATGATCGAAATCTCAGGATCAATTTCCTGGGAAGCATTTTCCATATTTGAAAAAAAGGCATTTGAACGCCTCGCCGCACATGTCTCAGTCGATGGCTTCCGCAAAGGTCATGTACCAGAACATATTGCAAAAGCACAGATTGGTGACGAGCTCATTCTTGGGGATATGGCAGAGCTCGCCCTCCAGGAGTACTATCCACTGATAATCAAGGAGCAAAACCTTGACGTAATCGGCCGCCCGGAGATCACACTGACCAAGATTGCGCGCACCAATGATCTCGGATTCACTATCAAAACAGCAGTCGTTCCTGAAATAAAACTTCCCGACTATAAAAAAATTGCACAAAAAGCCCCTTCGGCAGACGCTGAGCCATACACCGAAGCCGACATCGACAAGGTGATCGAGGAGCTTCGTCAGATGCGTGCCTACGGCCATGTCCACCACCATGGCGAAGATCATGGTCATACAGAAGCCCTTCCTGAAGTTGACGATGCATTCATCAAGTCATTTGGAGACTTTGCCGACATTGCGGCATTTCGCGCAAAGATAGCGGAAAACATCACCAAAGAAAAAGTGCAGGACGCAAAAGACAAGCGCCGTATTGCAATCATTGACGGAATCGTTGCCGAAACCACCTTTGACGTACCGGCAATCGTCATCAAGAGTGAGCAAGAAAAGATGCTCGCACAGATCGAAGCTGATATGGCCCGAGCAGGAGGAACCTTCGAAGAATATCTCAAACATACCGAAAAAACCCGCGAAAGTATCATGGAAGAATTCAAACCAGAAGCAGAAAAGCGTGCACGCTTTCAACTCATCATCAACGCTATTGCACGAGCTGAAGGTACCGCACCAAGTGAAGAAGAAGTCATCGCTGAAACCGATAAGTTCATGACAATGTATCCTGGTGCCGATGAATACCGCACTAAGGCATATGTGGACATGCTCCTCACCAACGAGAAAGTCCTCTCAATGCTTGAAGCCGAGAAGTAAAGAAAAAACCACCAGACAATATCTGGTGGTTTTTATTACTTTTAACATTCACCAACCTGATCAATAATACCAATTGCATCCTCTGTCTTATCTAAAGAAATAAGAATTTCTTTAGATTCTGAAGCGGAAAAATTTTCTTTGAGCTTTTCATAAAACGGGCGAAGATTTTCATTTTGCTTCACTTTAGGCAAAAGGAAATTAAGCAATCGCTGCTTTTTGATTAAAAAGCAGTTAGTTTTACGCACATACTTTTCAGCAAGAAGTTTTAGTTTTAAAACAGGAGCATCGGCTATCTCAGGGGTAACTGTTTGAAAGAGCTGAGTAATTGAAATTGCTATCATGGCAGTTATTTTGTATAACTTTACTGTTTTTGCATAAAAAGTCAATCGACGCTATAGTGGATTTGTCAGCATTTCTGCCACGTCCGACCGACTTTTTATCCATTTGTTTTTGAACACCTATGTTAATACCAACCGTTATTGAAAAGACCACTATGGGCGAGCGCGCCTATGATATTTATTCACGACTCCTCAAGGATCGGATTATTTTCCTCAATGATGAGATCAATGATCATACAGCAAATCTGGTGATTGCACAGCTCCTTTTCCTTGCAAATGAAGATCCAAAAAAGGATATCTATCTCTATATCAACTCTCCGGGTGGTTCAGTCACTGCAACCATGGCGATGTATGACACGATGCAGTTCATCAAACCTGATGTATCTACTATTTGTATCGGACTTGCGGCATCAGGCGGTGCAATGCTTTTGCTTGCAGGGCAGAAAGGTAAGCGTTTTGCGCTACCAAACTCACGCATCATGATTCACCAGCCACACGGCGGAGCACAAGGACAGGTTAGTGATTTGGAAATTGTCGCTCGTGAATACTCCAAAACAAAAGACAAGATGAACGAACTCATCGCGAAACATACTGGTCAGAAACTCGACAAAGTGAAAAAGGATACCGACCGCGACTATTACATGGATGCCAAAGAAGCAAGCGCATACGGCATTATTGATGATGTCATTACCAAAGCCTCAGCAGTAAAATAACATGAGCGATACATTCGTCGCGTTTGCCATGCTGCTCGCAGGAGGGCTACTCGGCTACAGCGTCAGAGCAGTGTTGTTCCTATTGAAGAAAAACTCGCTTGAGCTTTCAATATCAGAACGCCTCATGCATGCACGTGAGCAGGCGCAACAACTCATTGATGAAGCTCATGACAAAGCCGAGCTCATCAGAACCGATCTCAAGACAAGTGAAGATCGCCTCGTTAAAAAGGAGGCGATGCTTGATGAGCGACAGCAAGAACTTGATGACAAGTCAACGATCATTGCATACAAATCAGCACAACTGGCCGAATCAGAACAAGACCTCGCCACACGTATGGCACAGACGACAGCAATGCTTGAGACTATTGCCGGATGCAGCATAGAAGATGCGTATGCGGAGCTGCTCCAACAGGCAGAAACGTCCTTTGCCCAGGACCTTCAAGCCCGTGTACACAAACTCGATCGCACGCTCCACGAGACACTCACCGATCGCGCCAAAGATATTCTGATGACGACGATTCAGCGCCTTGCGGTCCCTACTGTGACAGAACTTTCAACCACCAGTGTTTTACTTGAAAGTGATGACCAAAAAGGCAAAATCATCGGCAAGGAAGGCCGCAATATTCGCGTCTTTGAACGACTCTCGGGTACAGAACTGCTCGTTGATGAAACACCTGGCGCTATCGTCGTGTCTTGCTTTGATCCGGTACGCCGTGCGATAGCCGTCCATGCACTTGAAGCACTGATCAAAGACGGTCGTATTCAGCCAGCAAAGATCGAGGAGGAAATAGAGCATGCAAAAAATGCCACTCATGACATCATCAAGGAAAAAGGTTCGCAGGCAGTGTATGAGTGCGGCATTTATACCCTCGACCCTCGTGTTGTCGCAATACTGGGCCGACTCCATTTTCGCACCAGCTATGGCCAAAACGTCCTTGCGCACTCAATCGAGATGGCTCATATCGCGGAAATGCTCGCATCAGAAGTCGGCGCTGATCCCTATATTGCAAAGACTGGCGCACTGGTGCACGACATCGGCAAAGCACTTGATCATGAAGTTGAAGGAACCCATATTGATATCGGCATCAAGATTCTTCGCCGATTTGAAACGGACGAACGCATCATTGATGCAATGAAGAGTCATCATGATGATATTCCGCACGAAAGCCTCGAGGCAGTGATAGTACAGACCGCTGATATGATCTCAGGTGCCCGCCCTGGTGCACGACGAGATAGTGCAGAACTCTATCTCAAGCGACTCGGCGAACTCGAAAGTATAGCTTCACGGTTCAATGGTGTCGAAAAAGTCTTTGCACTCCAGGCAGGACGCGAAATACGGATATTCGTCCACCCCGAAAACGTCTCTGACATCGAGGCGCGCACCCTTGCACGTACTATCGCACTCAGTATTGAGACAGAGCTTCGCTACCCGGGCCAAATCAAGGTCACCATCATCCGCGAAACCCGTATTACCGACTACGCACGATAACAGTATTCGCCCAAAATAGGCATTTTTGATGCAAAAACGATAAATCAAAACAAAATATATCTTGATTTTGTCAACGTAGCGTCAAAAAACCCTTGTATTATAATGAACGGAGCTTAAAGCACTGATGCTTGAGCGCACTGACAACCATTACTAGACAATTCCATTCTGGAATTCCTCACGTTTACGATATGAACAAACAAGCACTCGCCGAACTCGTCCATGGCAAAATCGGCGGTACCAAAGTACAAGCCGAAGAAGTTATAGAAAGTATCATTGAAGAAATCACCAAGACCTTGAAGAAAGGCGGTGAAGTCTCAATCGCAGGTCTCGGTATCTTTTCAGTGAAACCTCGTGCTGCACGCATGGCTCGCAATCCAAAAACTGGTGAACAAGTCAAAGTCGCCGCAACCCGCGTTGCAAAGTTCCGCCCTGCAAAGGCACTCAAGGACGCTGTTAAATAATCGTTTTCCCAAACGCATTAATCCAAAAAAACACTCAGTGCTACCACTGAGTGTTTTTTATATTTTCATATGGTGATGATGTGCGAAAGCACGTATACTATATGCATGCTCAGTACCACTGAAAAGTTCACCTCCCCTTCCCAAGAAATCACCCATCTCGGAAACGAGGCGCACAAAGAATACATTCTCCAAACACGCCCTCATGCAAATCTCGAGTCAGCAGCACATGCGACCATCGAGGAGTATGCACGAGCCGAAGCAAAAGACTTTCTCCATGAGACACATGCACTGCCGGCGCACGAAGCAGAGCGCATTGTGCTCAAGCTCAAACCTGAGACACATGATCGACAGATCGAAGAGCTCTTTGCACTCATGATCGACAAGGGGATCAAAAATGCGCTCGATATCGTCAGTGCAATGAAAGACCCGCACCTCGCGGATGACTTTCATCGTTTTCTCGTCCAATACCTTCATACCATAGGTGCCATCCCAGGACTCAAGGATGCAAGCGCACTTGCACGTGAGCTCGAGCACTCACTCTTTATGGTGACGCTCCCAGCCCCAAGTGATACAGACAAAGGGGACTTCAAGAGTTTCATGCAGGCGATGAAGCAGTTCTATACGGGAATGCTTTCGGCTTCAGATAGCACCAAGGGCGAGTATTATGTGCTTGAGCTTGCTGTTTCGCATCATGGTCGCGATATCGCGCTCTACGCATCAGTCCCCCGTATCCATATCGAGACGTTTGAAAAGCTAGTGCATGCGTACTATAACGGCGCCGCTATCGAAGAGGTCACGGACGACTACAATATCTTTTCGGCAACAGGGCTTGGTATTGCAGGAAGCTACGCAACACTTGCCGAACCTGCAATATTTCCTCTCAATACTGATACCAACTTTGAACATGATCCGCTCGCAGCACTCGTGAGCTCTCTTTCCAAACTTGAGGCTGACGGTGAGGGCGCTGCGATTCAAGTGATCATCACAACCGATACTACTGCAAACAACAAGCTGTACCAGTCAGTAATTGATGGTGCACAAAAAGGCGGTGAAACCGTCAAAGACCTCTACCAAGAAGCAACACGGGACATTATCTCAGGTCTCGGCAAGGGACTCATGGCATTTTTTGAAAAAGCAAAAGAAGAGCAAGAGAGTAAGTCTATCGATAGTCGCGGAATTGAACTTGCCCAAAAGAAAACAAGCAGTCAGAGCATTTCTGCTGGTATCAGACTGATAGCAACCAGTGCAACCCTGAGCCGCGCACAAACAATACTCAACACTATCAAATCATCGTTTCAGCAGTTTACTTTGGTGGGATCAAACAGCATTCTCTGGCATGACGTATCGGCCGGACACATCAACCAGCTCGCCAAAGATTTCAGCTTCCGATCGCTCAACCAAGACCAGCAACTATCACTCAACATTGATGAGCTGGCAACACTGTTTCACTTCCCTGTCGGACTTGTCGTTGCAAGCGAACTCAAAGAAGCAACCGGTGCGACAGCTCCCGCACCGGCAAGCATGCAATCATCGGGTATTAGCCTTGGTATCAACAACTATCGCGGCGCTGAGAGTGAGGTGTTCTTTGGGCGCGAAGATCGCGTACGCCACACCTACGTGATTGGGCAGACCGGTACAGGTAAGACTGTCTTTCTCAAAAACATGATTATCCAGGATATCAAAAACGGTGACGGGGTCTGCTTTATTGATCCGCACGGCACCGATATCGAACATATCCTTGCCAACATTCCTCCCGAACGCATCGATGACGTTATTTATTTTGACCCGGCATACACCGCACGCCCAATGGGACTCAACATGCTTGAGTATGACGCACGATTTCCTGAGCAAAAGATATTTGTCATCAACGAGCTCCTCGCCATCTTTAACAAGCTCTTTGACATGAAAGTCGCGGGAGGTCCCATGTTTGAACAATACTTCCGTAACGCAGCAGGACTAGTCATGGAAGACCCCGAGAGTGGCATGACACTCCTTGAGATCGGACGTGTGCTCTCTGACAAGGCATTCCGCACACTCAAACTCTCCAAATGCAAGAACCCGATCATCAAGCAGTTCTGGGAAGGTGCTGAGAAAACAACCGGTGAAAGCGCCCTTGCAAACTTCGTACCGTATATCACCAACAAATTCGATGTTTTCATCTCAAACGACATCATGCGCCCCGTCATCGCACAAGAGAAAAGCGTGCTCAACTTCCGCGATATCATGGACAAGAAAAAGATTCTCCTGGTGAACCTTTCCAAAGGTCGCCTCGGTGACATCAACTCACACCTCATCGGTCTCCTCCTGGTCGGCAAGATCACCATGGCAGCACTCTCTCGTGTTGATATTGTCGGTAAAGAAACGGTCAACGACTTCTACCTCTATATCGATGAGTTCCAGAACATCACGACTGACTCCATCGAAGTCATCCTGTCAGAGGCCCGCAAATACCGTCTCGGTCTCACCGTTGCCCATCAATATGTCGAACAGCTCGAAGACAATATCAAAAACGCAGTCTTTGGGAACGTCGGTACGATGGTGGTGCATCGTGTGTCACCGGAGAATGCCGAGATATTTGCCAAGACATTCGCACCGACATTTGCACCGTCTGATGTCTTGAAGCTTGAGAACCTCAACTGCTATATCAAGATGCTCGTCGGTGGTGTCCCCGCAAAGCCGTTTAACTCCAAGACCCCCTATCCTCCCAAAGGCAACCCTGATCTTGCAGACAAACTCAAAGAACTCTCCTATCTCAAGTTCGGCAGACCTCGAGAAGAAGTCGAGTCCGAGATCATGGCTCGCTATACACAGACCAACTCGTAACCATATCCCCGCTTCCTGCGGGGATTTGACTTTTTGAATAAATGGAGTAGTATTTTGAAAAATCAAAAACTTAATAGCGTATGAAAAAAATTCTGATTGTTGGCAAAAAAACACTTTGTGATGAAGAAGTAAAAAAACTTACACAAAAAGGGCTGACTTTTAATGACATTCACTTTCTTGGCGAAGATGTTACATGGAACCTTCTCAAGCAAAGCATTACAGAAAAAGTTGGTAGTATTCTTTTTATTGGAACAAAAAATGGTCAAACTGGCTATCTTGCAAGTGAAGTAAGAAAAATAACCAGTAAAATCAAAGTTTTTGGAATTAACATTCCAAACCATCCAGGTATAAAAAATCCAAAAAATGAGCAATTTTTTTCAAAAATAAATTGTTCTACGCAAATTTTTGCAAATGCCTAAAAAGCACCCATTAAGGCTCCCCGATATATATTGGGGGCTTTTTTATTTGTCTGAATGATATACTGTGCGTACATGGATGCTCCTGAGCCACGAAGTGGCGATACGAACGACTTCTTCCTGATTACCGCACATGAGATGCGTACCTCCCTCTCCGCGATGAAATGGCTTTTTGACATGCTTGAGAAGGGCGACTTTGGCACGATGACCACCGAACAACACGATATTATCAAACGCGCAGCTGATACCAACGAACGACTCATCGCACTGGTCAACGACGTCATGACAGTCATCAAAAATGATACTGCCGACATTCGATACATATTTGCACCGTGCAACCTGGGTCACCTGGTCACGGCCGCAGTCAAAGACTTCGCAAGTGCCGCAAGTCACAAACACATACATCTCTCGTTTATCGAACCTGACGAACCTATCCTTGTATCAGCTGACAAAGCACGGCTTCGTATCGTCATCGACAACCTTATCGAGAATGCCATCAAGTACGGCAGCGTCGAGACCGGTATAACCATCACCCTTGCGTCAGATCATACGAATGCCACCTTTTCAGTGAAAAACAACGGTATCGGCATCCCCGAACGTGACCAGCACCGCATCTTTGAAAAATTCTTTCGTGCATCAAATACCAGCCAACACGTCGGTACAGGGCTCGGCCTCTATGCTACAAAACAGATCATCCAGCACCACAAAGGGACTATTTCATTTGCCGGCACCGAAGGTGTAGGTGCGATATTTACGATCACCCTTCCCTGCTTGCCCCCTATCACGCAGTAAGAGTATCTGGTAGCTTTCCCTTGCAAACGCGCTATACTTGTCCCATATGAAAAAAGTACTGATTATTGAAGACGACGCATTCCTCAAGAGCCTCGAAAGCTCCAAGTTTACCAAAGAAGGCTTTGATGTTGCCACTGCAATGACTCAAGCAGAGATTGATGCGGCAATGGCGGCAGGACTTCCTGACATCATCCTCCTTGATCTCATGCTCCCCGACCTCGATAGCTTCAAAGTACTTGAAGGATTCAAAGCAGATGCTGCGACCAAACAAATCCCTGTCATCGTGTTCTCCAACCTCTCAAATGACGCTGATATGAAAAAAGCCACCAATGCAGGTGCGGCTGACTATATGGTCAAGTCCAGTTTCACCCTTGATGAAGTCGTCGACAAGATCAAAGGCCTTACAAAATAAAGACTATGTAGTAAAAAGCCACTCAACTGAGTGGCTTTTTACTTTGTGTGCGGGATAAGGGAGTCGGTCACCACTCATGTGTTTCACCATGGTCGCGACCCCGCCTCACTCGCCTATCGGCATCGTTCCGGCCTTCGACCCCTTCCGAAAGACAAGCAGTTGTCTTTCTATCCTCGCATCAGCAACAATAAAAGCCAGAAAAAATCTGGCTTTTATTGGCTGTGTGCGGGATAAGGGAGTCGAACCCTTCACCTCAGTTTGGAAAACTGATGTTTTACCGATAAACTAATCCCGCATTGGTTATACTCTATCTTTTGATCGCATTGCGATCAATGTCGGGGTGCAGGGAATCGAACCCTGCCCTCTTGTTCCCAAAACAAGTATACTACCGATATACTACACCCCGTGATATTTGATTTTTAAACCTTACCTTATCAGTATTTCCCAAAACAAGGATATTCCCGATTTGTTGATTCGATAGAATCGTACAAATCGCAATCCTGTGGGCTACCGATATACTACACCCCGTATTTTCTTCTATTTTCAAGCGTATCGAACCTTTTGAGAGCAAAGGCATAGTACCAGAAAGCGCTCAAGAAATAAAGCAAAAGGTGTCAAAGAACTAGGTCAGATCAATAATCTCAACCTTCACTTCCCCACCCTCTCTTCGTGGCAAAAGCACAATAACCCCCTGGACCCGGTATTCCTTGATGTTACACGTGAGACAATAGTGCTCAACTGAGATGAGAAACTTCCGAAGCTTTGTCTTGGTCAGGTTTTCAGCGGGATTGAACCAGCTCCCCTCCATACCAGCCTTTACCTCAAAAAAGAAGTAAACCCCCTTCTTTTTGGCAATAATATCTATTTCCCCATACTTGTTGGCGATATTGCGCTCAACTATGCTAAACCCTTGTTTCATGAGAAACACCTGGGCTTGATCTTCCCCTTTTTCACCTATTTGCTGCGTTTTTGAAGTAAAGTGTTTCACGTGAAACGATTTATGCTTATAATCAAAAATTCATTGACTAATAAGGATATTTTAGCAAATAGACATCTTCAAAGCCATCTATCAGTCGTCCGTTATCCCTTTATCCCACACCTTTATCCACAGTTTTGTCAAAAAATCATGTTTTTCAAGGTGTCCTACCCACTAAAAGACGTTTTTGTCCAAACTGTCCTTGTCTCGACACCAGACAGTGTCTCTAGTATACAAAACAAAAAGCTTCAGTTTCCTGAAGCTTTTTGTTTTGTGCGGGTACAGGGAATCGAACCCTGGTCTCGTCCTTGGCAAGGACGCATTCTACCACTAAACCATACCCGCAACTATTAAAAAGGTGCGCTGATAATTATACCCATCAATTGGTATTTTGCAATCGGCACCCCTTTATATTCTATCAATTCAGTGGTATAGTCGAGTGTATTACAAGCGCACCTATGGTGAAATGGATATCACAGCGGTCTTCGGAACCGTTATTCTGGGTTCGAGTCCTGGTAGGTGCACAAAAGTAACGTAACAGGATGCTCCAGTCATTCCTGAATGCACAATAAGTATCATCAATACATGCATATTTCACCCCCAAAGGTTCCCGCATTCGTTTCACATGTAACACAAACCCTGCAGAAAAAGGGTTTTGAGGCATATTTGGTAGGTGGCTGTGTTCGAGATCTTGTTATGAATCGAACCCCAAAAGACTGGGATATCACGACAAATGCGACACCTGATCAGATTCAAGAGGTGTTTATTGATCGAAAAACAGTATACGAGAATGCATTTGGGACAGTAACAGTCATCAATATCGCAGCAGAAGCATCAGATAGGGAGACTACCAAGGAAACAAAAGGGGGAGAGGTACAGATTACGACCTATCGTTCAGAAGGAGGGTATAGTGACAACCGTCGACCAGATAGTGTTTCATATGAAACAGATATCATCAAAGATCTCGAACGACGCGACTTTACGATGAATGCCATCGCCTGGAACCCCTCTACAAATGAATATATTGACCCTTATGAGGGTTTAAAGGACATAAAGGACAAATATATCAGATGTGTCCTTTATCCTGATGTACGCTTCAAAGAAGACGCATTGCGCATGCTACGGGCAGTGAGGTTTTCCACAACCCT
>JAMIGL010000034.1:0-6180 GCA_035905735.1 Minisyncoccota bacterium
GTCAGGGCCCGCATCGCATGCGGGGAATGTAAATATTATGGAATCACATTGTATTAATAATGACAACCTTACTACAACAGCATACCCGTATATGAACTGGGGCCTTCCGGGTGTTGGATACTGGCCTTCCTCAACAGGTAATAATGCTGTAGGTATTGGAGGAACATTCTCTTCAGGAAATACGCCTGCAAACAATGCACTGTATGTTTCAAATGGGCTCGGATATAAAAAAGTAACTGCTGGAATGACGGCACATCGATCGGTAGTTTCGGGAAGTCGAGGATCTGGCATTGAGGTTGTACGGGAGCCATTTACAACCACTAATGTTCCATATGGTAGTGTCGAAAAAGTGTACTTACATACTTTTTGGCCAGCAACTGATACGTCTGGCAATTACTATATGCCAGGCACGACTGATACATTATCATTTTATGATGTGCTGTTTACCACTTCATCAGCTGTTCCCGGGGTGGAGCTTGTGTGCTCATCACAATTTCCTTCTCAGTGTCAATAATCAACAAAACAACCCGCACGATGCGGGTTGTTTTGTTTTGGGTGCACGACGCGTTACAATGAATCATATGATTGTTGATGAAGCAAAACTCGAACGAATGGTGTTAGACACCGGTATCGCATCTGCCGATGATATTGCACGGTTTCAATCAACACGAACAACACAGCAGACACTCTCTTCATATCTTCTTTCAAGTGGCAAGGTCAAAGAGATAGAGCTCAAAAAACTTGAGGCGTATGTACTTGGTATTCCATTTGTCACCCTGGATAAAGAACGGCTTGAGCGAGATGTATTGTTTCTGATACCTGAAGCTATTGCGCGTCGATATAATGTTGTTGCATATAAGCGAAACGGGACTAATCTTGAGATTGCTGTTCTTGATATCGATAATCTTCCAGCGATTGACTTTGTCCGCAAGAAAACAGGACTTCGTATTTTACCTCGACTTACTGATAGTGACTCAATCAAGGCTGTACTTTTGCAATACAAGAAAAGTTTGCAGGCAGAGTTTGATTCTATTATTCAAAAAGAAAGCACAAGTTTGCAAAAAATTGAAGAGGGAAGTAGTGAGGTATCATCAGAAGACCTCAAAGAGCTTGCTGAGGATCTACCGATTATCAAGATTGTTGATACACTTATATCTCATGCGATTTTGCAGCGGGCATCAGATATTCACATCGAACCAGAAGAAGGGGATTTGATTGTTCGGTATCGTATCGACGGCATCTTGCATGATGCGATGACACTTCCGAAAGATGCGGCGGCTGCGGTGAGTGCCCGTATTAAAGTTCTTGCAAATCTGAAACTCGATGAAAAAAGATTGCCGCAGGACGGGCGCTTCAAAATGGTTGTCGAAGAACAGCCGGTATCATTTCGAGTTTCGACATTGCCGATATATTTTGGCGAAAAAACAGTTATTCGTATTTTGCGCGAATCTTCTCATGGGTACACAATGGAAGGGCTTGGCTTTCATGGTGATTCACTTGAGCTTGTTCATGATGCAATGCAGCAGCATTCAGGCATTATCTTGTGTTCAGGTCCTACCGGTTCGGGCAAGACGACCACGCTCTATACGATGCTTGATATTTTAAATACGCCAGAGGTCAATATCTCAACCATTGAGGATCCTATTGAATATCAAATGGCCCGCATCAATCAGACACAAGTAAAGAGCGAGATTGGTATGACATTTGCAAACGGGCTTCGTGCACTGCTTCGTCAGGATCCAAACATTATCATGGTTGGAGAGATTCGTGACGGTGAGACCGCTGATCTTGCGGTAAACGCAGCGCTTACCGGCCACTTGGTGCTCTCGACGATTCACACCAACTCAGCTGCTGGTGCAATCCCTCGGTTGATTGATATGGGGGTTGAGCCGTTTCTGATCACTTCCACCGCAAAGAGTATTATTGCGCAACGTTTGGTCAGACGATTAACGGTAAGTAAGGAAGAATACTTTTTATCCCCGGGTGAACTTCAAACACTCGGAAGGGCTGTCGATCTTGACCGGCTGCGTCGTATCCTTGAGCATGAAAATATTATCAAGGTTGCAACACCTTGGGAAAGTATTCCGTTTTATCGACCAAAAAAGAGTGAAGAAAGTGATGATGGGTATAAAGGGCGTATCGGTATTCACGAAGTGCTCAAAGTATCTCCGGTCATAAAAGAAATCATTTTGCGGGGTGGTTCGAGTGATGAGGTTGAAGCCCAGGCAAAAAAAGAAGGCATGATAACGATGCTTGAGGATGGCATATTTCAGGCTGCGCAAGGAAAAACCACTATCGAAGAGGTTCTTCGTGTTGTGTCAGAGTAACGGTCTGCTACACTTGATACATGAAGTTCTCATACAAGGCACGTACCGCAGCGGGTACTATCATTGCCGGAGTCATTGATGCGAACGGGCAAGGAGAGGCAATCGGATTGCTTCGAGAGACAGGACTTTTGCCGATTGTAATCAAAAAACAAATAGTCCCAAGTCTTTCATTCAATATGAGTAGTGTTTTCAAGCACGTTAAACTCTCAGAAAAAATCATTTTGATGAAAAATCTCTCGGGTATGCTGCGTGCCGGACTTTCAATTTCTCGCGCACTTGTCGTGCTTCAAAAGCAAACACCAAACATGTATTTTAAAAAGGTTATCGGAGGACTTCTTGAAACTATTGATAAAGGTGGAACACTCTCGGAAGGATTTGCCCGTTATCCGGTAATATTTTCACCACTTGTTGTCGCAATGGTGCACGCCGGTGAAGAGTCAGGGAGTCTCCCAAAATCATTGGCCGAAATAGAAGTACAGCTTGCAAAAAGCTATGAACTGAGACGCAAAGTCAAAAGCGCGATGATGTATCCGTCTATTATCCTCGGAGCGATTTTTATTATCGGTATTCTCATGTTTATCTTTGTGGTACCAACACTTACTAATACATTCAAAGAGCTTGGTGTTGAGCTTCCCGCATCGACGAAGTTTGTTGTCGGGCTCAGTGATCTGATTTCAAATCATGTCGGACTGTTGGTGGGAGGGATTATTGTAGTCGTTGGAATGATCATTTTGCTCGCTAAGGTCAAGACTGTTCGTCGTGCGTGGGATTTCATATCTGTTCGCATTCCTGTACTTGGAACATTGCTACAAGAAGTCAATGCTGCTCGTTTGACACGGACACTCTCTTCATTGCTCGGATCTGGTGTCACCATAGATAAATCCATCACTATATCAAAAGATGTATTGCAGAATTCATACTATCGTGACAGTCTCGATGAACTGATGGTTGTGGTACAGCGGGGTGAAATGCTCTCAAGTGTATTTGAGAAATATCCAAAGCTTTATCCAATCATGGTTGCTGAAATGGTTGAGGTTGGAGAAGAAACGGGGAAGCTTTCCCAGATGCTTTTGGATGTTGCTCTTTTTTATGAAGGAGAAGTTGATGCCAAGACCAAGGATCTTTCAACAATCATCGAGCCGGTACTCATGATATTTATTGGGGTTGCGGTGGGGTTCTTTGCAGTATCGATGCTTTCCCCGATGTACAGTATTATGGATTCGATTAATTAATATGAAATATCAATCAGGGTACGGAATCTTGCACTTCATCATCATTATTGCAGTCATTGGCATACTACTTGGTGTTGCGGCGGTGCCATTTTTTAACTTTCGTCAGCAGCAAGCATTGGAAAATACGACTGATGCTGTTGTTTCGATACTTGGTGAAGCGCGCGCAAAAACACTTGCTGGCTATAATAGTAATACATACGGTGTCCGTATCGAAGCTGACAAACTTGTCTTTTTTAGAGGAGAGACATATAGCGCTTCCGAACCGACAAATAGAATTACGTTATATGAAACAGGTGTGTCATTGCAAACATTGACGCTTATAGGTGGCGGCTCAGTGGTACGTTTTGACAGACTTAAGGGTACAGCATCAAACCATGGTACGATTGTATTGCAATCATCAAATGGTCAGACACGTACTATTACTATTACTAGTACTGGATCGGTGAAACGAAATTAATATCTTATGAAGTATAAAAAGGCACAACGAGGATTTTTTGTGATAGAAGTTGTTGTTGCGTCTTCGGTCATTGCGGTTGTCCTTGTTCTTTTGCTTGGTTCTATTCATCAGTCCGTTGTGGCATCACAGCGCAGTCTTGAGCGTACGCAGGCTGCGTATCTGCTTGAAGAAGGAGCAGAAGCGGTGAAGCTCATCAGGAGTCAGGCATGGTCATCAATCAGTGGCCTTACCAATGGCACTACCTACTATCTTTCATGGAGTGGTTCGGCATGGACATTGACGACATCACTTCAAAAGGTCGATGGATTTACTCGGACAATAGTCTTTTCGTCAGTCAGTCGTGATGGAAACAATGATATCGTTTCTTCTGGAGGAACGGTTGATGCTGGTACCAGAAGGGTCACTATTACTACCTCATGGGTTGTACCATCAGGGACACAGACTGAGTCTTTGTCGTTATATATAACAAACATATGAGAAATCCCCAGCAACAAGGTTATTCATTGATCGAGCTTGTGATATATATCGCACTGTTTGCATTGATATCTGTCGTTATTATGAATGCGCTTGTTACCGTCATGCGTACCTATGCATCAGCTCAAGGATATCGCAGGCTTCAGACTAATGGCGAGCTCATCATGGAACGTGTTGTTAGGGAGGTTCGTGATGCATCGACGGTGGCAGGAGGTAGTGTCTATGGAGCACATCCCGGAACCCTCTCTCTTTCGGGTACTGATACTGGTGGCGCTCCTCGGACCGCGGTATTTTCAGTAATAAACGGCGCGTTAGTGCTCAGTGAAAATGGTACAAGTGCAAATCTTTCAACGTCTGAAGTCACTGTTAATACATTTATTGTACGCCATATCACAACGACAAACGGTGAGGGTGTACGGATTGAGCTTGGACTTACCACAACCAATGGTCATATTGTGAGTGCTCCATTTTATGCAACAGCTATGCTTCGAGGGATGTAATATGTATACCGATTTTAAAACAAAGGGGAGTAAGGGCGGGGTACTCATTATTGTCATGGTGCTGTTTGTAGTACTATCGCTTTCTATTGCTCTTGGGTTGGTGGCTCCCGTCATACGTGCAAGCAATATTGCACAAAATGCCCTTGAGTCAAAAAGAAGCTATAGCATGGCGGAGTCTGGCGTTGAAGATGTCTTGTATCGTCTACGCTCATCAATGAATGTTTCATCAAGTGAGACACTTGTTCTCGGTACTCAAGAAACGACAACAACAATAACCGATATTCAAAGCGGGCAAAAGCAAATTCAGTCAATCGGCGATAGTCAGAACCGTAACCGTTCAGTTACTGCAGTAGTACAACAAGGTACTGGAGTTTCGTTTAATTATGGTCTTCAGGTTGGCAGGGGTGGTCTTGATTTGGCAGGGAGTTCGGGTATCAACGGTAATGTATATGCAAATGGGAATATCCACGGTACGTCGAGTTCGTTTATTACCGGAAGTGCCATTGCTGCCAACAGTGACTCACTTACGACTGATCAGTCAAATGGTACAGTGACGCCGACCTCAGGCGTGACATTCGGTAATGCGACAGCAACACAGAGCGTTGCACAGAGTTTTATTGTGTCGGATGAAGTACCGCTTAATAAACTCGAGTTTTTTCTCTTAAAAACAGGAAGTCCTTCAAATATAACCGTTTCGATTGTTGCTGATAATGCCGGTGTACCAAGTACGACAACGCTTGCGACCGGAAGTATTTCAGCATCACTCGTAACAACGACATACGGATGGGTACCTGCGACGTTCACTTCAAGTCCAACATTGCAAACAGGTACGACATATTGGGTTGTTCTTACGGCAGGAACTTCAGCAACTGCAAACTATACAATCGGTGCCAATAGTAACGGATATGCAGCTGGTGAAAGTAAGAGGGGAAGGTATAGTACTGCCGTATGGTCAGCTCCTGTACCTGCGACACTTGATGTGTATTTCAAACTGTATCTTGGTGGGTTTACCTCAACTATTTATGGTGATGGGCAATACAATCAGTTTCGTGTTGGTACCAGTGGAAGCGGCATTGCGAAGGCTCATACGGTCAACATGACCAATGCGACAGGTGTTATCTATTGCCAGGTCGGGACATTTAACAATAAGGCATGCAACACAACACAGCCTGATCCGACCCCTGAGCCAT
>JAMIGL010000035.1:0-4747 GCA_035905735.1 Minisyncoccota bacterium
AGCACTGCGCCGATAGTCTGGGTCGACACAAGACTGATAGGCACTGGAAGCGCACCTGAGTTGAGACGACCAACGAGCATCTTTGCTTCTTGGGCAGTGAATGTACCGGAGATTTGGGCTCTTCCGCCGGCGATAGCTTCACGAACAACAGGCGCTGAAATGACTTGTCCGTCGAGATAGATAGCAACAACCTTGCCGACATTTTCGCCAGTAATCTGCTCAAAGAGCACCGAGCCTTCTTCGTTGAACTGGAGCGATACCAATGCCTCACCGGTACCAGGAACAAATTCAAGTGTTGCCTGCTTGAGGTATTTCCCTGTAAGATCAGTCGGTATAAAGTTTGCAGTAGGATCAACCGTTGCAACACCATCAACCACAGTTGTCTGGAGTTCTTGATCAGACTGAATACGAAATTCAAGAAACGGTGTAGCACCAATCATATCGATTGCCTCTGAAACATTGGTGACCCCAGGAAGCTCAACCGAGAGACGATGTAATGTCTCACCAGAGACGGTACTGGTCTGCACCGCAACCACAGGCTCTGCAACACCAAAGAGGTTGACACGACGCTCAATCACATCACGCAATGCATCCATTGAGTCATCAACCTGCCCAAACTGGAGTTGTGAAATATCTGCTTCGTACAACAAATGCGTCCCTCCCGAAAGATCAAGTCCGAGTCGAAACGGATGACGGGCAAAGGTGCCTGTCGCAGTAGGACCAACTGAGGTGAACAATGCGTATCCGAGTACGGTTGCACCGATGAGGATGCAGAGTGCGGTAATTCGTTGTGTAATCATATAGTAGAGGGCATTCTAGCCTGTTTCGAGACCGCAGGCAACCAACCGCTCTCAGGAGAACATTATTTGACAACCCTCTTTTCAGTACGTACAACACCAATCGTTCCAACTCGATGAAGCACCAGTGCCACACCGATCCCGATCAAAAACCCAACAGCAACATCAGCCGGATAATGAACACCAACATACAGACGAGAAATGCCGACGATAGTTGCAAACACCACGAGCAGTACTCCGAGCGTGCGACGATAATGAATATAGACGAATACGGCAAGTGCCATCGTGAATGCCGCATGCGCTGACGGAAACGACTGCTCTGCAGTCTCTGTGACAAGCGGGATCACATCCGCAAGTGTTTCAAATGGCCGCGGGTGCGCAACGAGCAGCTTGGCATTCCATGTCACAAACCCCACGACAAAAAAGGTGGTCAGCAGCTCAACCCCTCTTCCGAACCGTCTGAGTCGTTCGCGTGTATCACCAGTGCGCAACGGCAGATACACCGCAATGTACAGCCCAACACCAATCACGGTTGCATATGCACCATATGTCGTCAAAAAGACCATGATGACATCAGCCAGTCGCGACTGCCCCGCAAATCCGTATATGTAATAAAAGAGTGCTGTATTGGTATCAAGCATATCCAAGAAATTCATTATTCATATCATCTGCATGCATCGATCGTTCGTATCGAGCCATACTCATAATAATACCAAGTCCGAGACATTCACCAAGAAAATGCGATCCCCCGTAGCTCATGAATGGAAGCGGAATACCGGTCACCGGCATGACGCCAAGGTTCATACCGATATTGACGACGACATGACCAAATATCAGCAATGCATACCCGATGCAAAACAATGTCTCAAAGTTTGTTGCACCATTCCTCGCATGATACATAATACGCCACAAAAAGACACAGAAACTGATGAGGATCACCAACGCTCCGGCAAATCCCCACTCCTCAGCAAATGCCGCAAAGATAAAGTCCGTCTCGTATTCCGGCAAGAAGTTCAACCTGGCCTGCGTGCCATAGCCAAGCCCTTTGCCCAGAACACCGCCCGACCCGACCGCAATCACCGACTGATATGCATTGTATCCTGACCCCCTGATATCGGCAGTCGGGTTGATAAACGTCATGATGCGAGCCTTTTGATACGGCTTGAAAAAGAACAGCCACGCCACCGTAAAGAGCACGAGCCCGATACTCGCAACAATCAAGATATGTTTTTTTGAAATACCTGCAACAAGCGCCATACCAAGCCACAGCCCCGCTATCACCATCGAGCTTCCAAAGTCCGGCTGCAGCATAATAAGCCCTATCGGAAGCGCTGCATACAACGCTGATATGATGAGGTGCTTGATACGAGCTATCTCGATATGCCGTCGTGCAAAATATTTTGCAAGCACTGCAACCACCAGAAGCTTCACGATATCCGTAGGTTGAAATGAAAACGCCCCAAAACTAAACCAACTCTGGGCACCTTTGACTGTCTTGCCCACCAAGAGGACAAGCACGAGGAGCGATATCGCGAGCCCATAAAAAAGAGCAACATATCGCGAATCGCGCAGAAACCTCACATCAATCAATGACACCACAACTATAAGCGTGAGTCCGAGACCTACCCAGAGCAACTGGTTGGCAAAAAATCCTTTCTCCGCACCAAATGACGTCATCGTTGCGAGTCCACCCAAAATGATAGGGACAATAGAACCAAGGAGTATCCAGTCGATACCTCGAGTTATGCGAGTAATCATAGCGATGTTGCGGTAAACGGATTGTAGCGAGGGATCACCTCAATACGCGAAGGAGTTGAAGTCAGCTCAAACGGCCAAGTGAAGTACACGGTCGCTGTTGATTCACCAGGAAGCTTTTTCAGGAGTGCCTTTGATGAAGTAATAGCGTTGTCATCCGCGTCATACAAGATAGCGACAACATCAAGATCGGTGAAGTTGAGTCGTGAGTTGTTTTCAAGGGTAGCAGTCAGTCGTGTCCCCCGATCAAATGACTCAATGCGCGTGCGGTCAGTCTTGATCACCACCGTTGAAAAAATATCAGGGATCTTTTCCCATTGGACGGGTTCACTTATTGAGAAACGAGTGATTGCAGGCGTGATGTTCTTGGTCGGAATCAATGTTTCCACGATTGCAGTACGCCCCATTGGCCCGAGAAATGTCGTCCCTGTGCGTTCAGTGATGAGTGTGTTGCGATCATCATAGAGTTTGAAGCTATAGTCCACCTTGCGCGATGCTGCCCCCGGATAACTGTGCTCAATATACGCGACCGCATGGACAATCCCTGGTGTAATCTCAAACGCGCGTCTGAAGCGAACCTTTGGTACACCGAGCTCATTGGCACAGTATCTGACACAGATACCACCGCAGTCCACACCTGTCTCATCACCATTTCGCTTGTTGTCCATACAGGTCGGAGGGACATTGGTGACACTGCGCACCACAAAGAACGCCACTGTTCCCAGTACGAGAAATATCCCGGTCATATACGTAAGCTTGCGCCGTGTCGCCCAATCCATAGTACCCGTAGTATATCCCCGAACAGCGTTTGAAGCTATGGTGGGCACGAAAAAACACCCTGATTTCTCAGAGTGTTTTTTCGTACTATTCAAATCCACTGTCCTGGCAGCTACCTACTTTCCCCATAAAGAGTATCATCGGTTCTACAAGGCTTAACTTCTCTGTTCGGAATGGGAAGAGGTGTGACCCTTGCGACAAACCACCAAGACGGTGGATTCGAATAATGAGCTTGTTTTTATGTTATATGATTTCCAGATTTCCTAATAGGATTCGGGCAATTAGTACACCTTGACTCAACGCATTGCTGCGCTTCCATCTAGTGCCTATCAACGTGATCATCTCTCACGACCCTCAAATGATGACTAATCTTGGAACTGGCTTCGCTCTTAGATGCTTTCAGAGCTTATCCATTCCGAACATAGCTACCCGGCGGTCCACTTGGCAGTAGAGCCGGTACACCAGAGGTTCGTTCACTTCGGTCCTCTCGTACTAGAAGCGAATTTCCTCAATCATCAACGCCTGCAGTAGATAGGAGACCAACCTGTCTTACGCTTCTTTTCTCACATTGCTGTGAGGAACGGACTATATCTTGTACTCTTGCGAGCACCTCAACGTGTAGTCTCTACGGGTAAGGGAGTATATTTGCCGAAGGCGAATAAAAGACCTCTTCCCTCGGTATTGCCCCTGTGGGGTTCTACCGATATTAGTTGAGCATGTCATCATATATCACTATATGCGACCGCCGTAATAAGATGGTTTCCTTTGTCAGTCATGATACTTTCATGTACTGATCTATCTTTTAGTTCATTCACTTTCACCTGAATGAACCATTTTAAACGAAAAGACTCTAACATTCGCCGCACACCTGTGCGGGAAACTATTCCTTATATTTTCTTTCTTATTGTCCTCGGGATTCAGACGGGTCCAGAAATCAGAAACAACGCAGATAAATCTTTTGTTGAAACTCATTCCTGGACGGTCTGAACCCAGCTCGCGTACCTTTTTAAATGGCGAACAGCCATACCCTTGGGACCTTCTCCAGCCCCGGGATAAGGTGAGCCGACATCGAGGTGCCGAACTCCGCCGTCGATATGAACTCTTAGGCGGAACTAGCCTGTTATCCCCGGAGTAGCTTCTATCCGTTAATCTTCAACCGCATCTAATGCGAATTGTCGGTTCACTATGTTCTGCTTTCGCACCTGCTCGACATGCCCGTCTTACAGTCAAGCCAGCTTATGCCATTGCACTATCGGCACGGTTTCCATTCGCGCCTAGCTGACCTTTGAACTCCTCCGTTACTCTTTAGGAGGATACCGCCCCAGTAAAACTACCCGCCAGGAACTGTCCCCGTACGTTTTTGCCGTACGGGTTAGAATGTGCCCATTTGAAAAGAGGTATTTCACTGACGACTCAAC
>JAMIGL010000036.1:0-21815 GCA_035905735.1 Minisyncoccota bacterium
GGTGGTGTGCTGACTGGCAATCAAAATCCTGGAGGTGGCTATCAGACAGTAACACTTGGTCCAAAGAAGATTGTAGGCAATCTCACTGTTGGTGGAAGTGCTGTCCTGAACGTTACAGGGACATTATGGGTGACTGGCAATCTGACTATTAATGGTGCGGGTGCGATGAGGCTTGCAAGTGCGTATGGTGCGGGAAGTGGAACTGTTATTGTTGATGGAAAAGTCATTATTGCTGGAAGTTCTCCGGTAACAGGAAGTGGTACGCCTGGTAGTTATATCATGATCGTATCTCTGTCTGATTGTCCGACAAGCTCATCGTGTAGCGGTACGAATGCTATTGATATAAGCGGTGCGGCTGGGGCGGTGATTCTTGTTGCTCAAAACGGGACGATTAACTTTAGTGGTTCTGCAAGTGCCAAGCAGGCGACAGGGTATGCCATCAAACTTTCTGGGGCGACAACGGTCACGTATGAAAGTGGTATAGCAAATCTGAACTTCACGAGTGGCGCCTCGGGATCATGGTCAGTTACATCCTGGAAAGAAAGCTAGACAGTGGCGCACATGCGCCATGATATACTGCCAGCATGATATTTCTTGTTGGTAACTGGAAGATGGCACCAGAAAAGGGTGCGCAAGCCATCACATTATTCAAAAAGACCAATCTGTTGGCAAAGGCATACAAAAAAACGCTTACAGTGATTGCCTGCGTCCCATCAGTGCACCTTGTGACACTTACCAGGCAGCGTGTATCACCAATCAAACTTGGCGCACAAACAGTAGCTTCAACGGTCACTGTTGCGCATACCGGACTTGTGCACTCTGGTATGCTCAAGGATGCTGGTGTCAGTTATTGTATTGTTGGACATTCAGAAAGTCGGGCGCGAGGAGAGGGAAATGATCTGATTCGTGAGCAGGCGCTCCGGCTCATCGAAAAGAAAATCACGCCTATTTTCTGTGTAGGAGAGCGAGAACGTGATCCTCAGGGGTGGTACCTGAGTGAAGTCAAAGAGCAGCTTGAGACTTTGCTGGTAGTGTTGCCAAAAACGGCATACAAGTCACTTATTGTGGCATATGAGCCAGTCTGGGCAATCGGCAAAGATGCGGTTCGTGAGGCAACCCCGATTGAATGCCAGGAAATGATTATCTTTATACGCAAAGTCATCGCAGATGCTATCGGAGAAAAGGCTGCATCACTTGTGCCGATCCTCTATGGTGGTTCGGTGACTGAAGTCAATGCTCGTTCGTTCATCATTGAAGGCAGGGCACAAGGGTTGCTTGTCGGGCGGGCAAGTCTTGATCCAAAAGTATACGGCCAGCTTGCAAAATCAATCAGTAAATAATTTTATATGAATTCACTCTCAACTCTTCCAAAACTTTCTGGCACTCGCGTACTCGTTCGTGTCGATTTCAACGTTCCATTTAAGGGAAATAAAATTCTTGATACTCGTCGTATCGATGCAAGCTTCAAAACGATTGATGCGGTACTTAAAAAAGGCGGCACGCCAGTACTTCTTGCACATCTCGGCAAAGATGGCTCGCAGAGTCTTCGCCCGGTCGCGACCTATCTGTCAAAAACGTACAAAATAGTATTTGTCACGGAGGATATCATGAGTGCTCACATGGATGAAATCCTTGCACAAGTACCACCAAAGACCGTAGTGTTGATGGAGAATATCCGTCGGTATCCCGGAGAAGAAGCAAATGACAAAGTATTTACAAAACGTCTCGCATCGTTTGGTTCATACTATATCAACGATGCATTCTCCGTGTCACATCGAGCGCATGCAACGGTGGTTGGTATTCCTGCAATCCTTCCATCATTTGTCGGTGCAACATTGCAGCGTGAAATCGATGCTGAGTCTCCGGTCATTGAAAGTCCAAAGCACCCCTTTGTATTCATTCTCGGTGGGGCAAAGTTTGAAACTAAGATTCCGCTGATTGCACGATTCATCAAGTCTGCTGACTCGATCGTCATTGCAGGTGCGATTCTTAACAATTTCTACAAGGTCGCAGGATTCGAAGTGGGGGATTCGGTTGTCGAAGATGGATACGATACACAGATCAAGAAACTCCTTAAGGATCCAAAGCTTTTGCTGCCGATTGATCTCATAGTGCTCCGTGCCGGCAAAAAGAAAACGGTGTCTGTAGATGAGGTCATCAAAGGTGACATCATTGCCGATATTGGCCCTCGGAGTGTCGAGCTTATCAGTGCAAAGATTGCGAAAGCAAAGCTTGTCGTATGGAACGGTCCGACCGGTTGGTATGAAAAAGGGTTCACCAAGGCTACTGTTGCGCTTGCAAATGCAGTCAATGCTTCAAAAGCACACATAGTTATCGGTGGAGGAGATACTGGTGCGGTGATTGAGAAAACACTTGGTAGTAGTACCAACAAGAAACTCTTTATTTCAACTGGTGGTGGTGCAACACTCGACTATCTCTCAAAGGGGACACTTCCGGGCATTAAGGCTCTTGCCAAAAGTAAAAAAATATAGTATTTTCAATCAGGATTTTTTATAGAATATTGGATTACGATTACCCCCGTTTCTACGGGGGTTTTGTTTTTCTTGTGGTAGAAACAACGGATAACGCTGTGCGTAGAGATCATCATGGTACAATCCGTCTCATGCAAGTCACTATTCCCAATCCGGAGCAATTAAAGTCTCTTCTCCTTGAATATTACGGTATCGCGCCTGAGGCTTCTGGTGACTTTCTCTCGCCGAAATATGAACTTGGTGATCCATTACTGTTTCATGATATGGGTAATGCAATCGAGCGCATTCATACCGCAGTGAAAAATGGCGAACATATCGGTATTTATGCCGACTATGACTGTGATGGTATTCCGGCAGCAGTGATACTCCTTGATCTCTTCAAGAAGCTCGATATTGCCGATCGTGTGCATGTCTATATTCCAGACCGTCATGATGAGGGGTATGGCGTGAGTGCGCTTGGTGTCAGTGAACTTGAGAAGCACGGCGTGACACTTATGATCACGGTTGATGTCGGGATCACTGCGGTTGCAGAAATCGCCGATGCTCAAGCTCGCGGTATCGACGTGATACTGACTGATCATCACCAGGAGCTTGTAAGTGGTCTGCCTGAAGCATACGCGGTTGTTCACCCGTGCAAGAGTGACTATCCGAGCAAGGATCCGTGCGGGGCGGGGATGGCATTTCATGTCGTGCGTGCCTATGTCGCAAGGTATGGCAAGGATGCAGGTATCATTGAAGGCTGGGAGAAGTGGCTTCTCGACCTTGCAGGCTTTGCGACACTCTCTGATATGGTGCCCCTTCGGGGGGAGAATAGGGTACTTGCAGGGTTTGGCTTATCCGTGATGAAGAAGACTCGTCGTGTCGGACTGCAGGCACTCTTTGCGAAAAACAAGCTGATGATGCCAATGCTCACCGAGACTGACCTCACCTTTACCGTAGCACCACGACTGAACGCTGCGTCTCGCATGGACACGCCACAGCTTGCATTTGAGCTTCTCTCTACCGACTCATTGTCTCGCGCGACTGCTATTGTTGAGAGGCTTGATGAGATCAATGCGGAGCGCAAGCTGCTCGTTGCCCGTATTGTGAAGGCTGCACATGCACATCTCGCGCACCGTGAGCTCCCCGCTATTGTTGTGGTAGGGGATCTCGAGTGGCGACCGGCAGTGCTCGGACTGGTGGCCAACAAACTGCAAGAGCACTACAAGCGAAGCTTTTTTGTCTGGGGTGAGGCTGGTGATGGAGTGATCAAGGGTTCATGCCGTATGCAGTCTGAGCATCATGCGGCGCTGATATTTCAAGCACTTCCCGAGGGCACACTTTTGCATGCAGGAGGACACCAGGCTGCAGGAGGATTTGCCGTGTCTAAAGATCAGGTGCATTTCCTCGAGGCTGCACTCAACGATGCGGTGGGGCGCACTGACTATATCGAGGAACAGGCTGATACTTCAAATGCCATGCCGCTTCCGCTTGCTGCGGTCACTACGCGACATCTCCAAACTATTCGACAGTTTGCACCATTTGGTGTCGGTAACCCTGAGCCACTCTTTCTCTTTGAAAACGTCACGGTGGATAGTGTCAAAATGTTTGGGAAAGCAAAGGAGCATATCGAATGCACCGTGCGTGATATGGCTGGCACTGCAACGGTATTTTCTTTTTTTGCATCTGATGAGCTTGTTGAGAAACTTGTCACTGATACTGTCATTTCATTCACTGGTACACTCGAAGCCGGCTGGCGCGGGGGAGTGCGGATCCATTTGAAAGAAATTACATAAAAAGACCGAGCATCTGCTCGGTCTTTTTATTATTTCTTCTCTTCGAGCAGTTTCAAGATCTTGTTGAGCTTGTCTTCCTCAATACTATCGAGACGCTTCATGAGAGTTTCGATTTCAAGCTTTGCCTCAAGATTTGTTTCGTAGTCAGCTGTTGCCTGTGCATGGTCGCGCTCACTGGTGCGTTTCTCACTGATGAGAATGAACGCAGAGAGAAAGATTGCTTCGAGTGACACAATCATGGTGAGGAGTCCATAAGGGAACGGTTCGACTGCAAATGCAATCCATATGAAAAACCAGATTGCATGAATGATAAGAAAAGCCCATGAGCCCGCGGCATTGGATATGATATCTGCTATCTTTTGCCCCAAGGTGCGGTTTGCGAGCTGCTCTTCATGCCACGGTTTTTTGTGTCGTCGGACGGGTGATGGATTCATACCTCTCATGATACTGCTATACTGTCGATATGAAAAGCGACACCATTATATATACCGACGGGGCATCCCGCGGCAATCCTGGTCCCGGCGGCTGGGCTGCCATTATGTTGACTGATACAAATGCCATTGAACTTGCGGGCGCGCAGAACCCTGCGACCAACAACCAGATGGAGCTCATGGCGGTAGCCGAGGCCCTCGAGTACGTACTGCGTGAATCTGCAGGCACCGTACCGCATGTCGCCCTTCATGCGGACTCGACCTATGTGCTCAAGGGGCTTGAATCATGGCTTGATGGCTGGCAGCGTAATGGCTGGATGACCAAAGCCAAGACGCCGGTAGAAAACCGTGCGCTTTGGGAGCGGCTCTATGATGCTCGTCAGACACTGGGATCCAGGCTCACGCTGGTGAAAGTTGCTGGGCACAGCGGACATTCGTACAACGATCGCTGTGATGAGATGGCAGTTGCAGCAGCGCTTGGCAATGATACAAATCTCTTTGAAGGTGCACGCTCAGAGTACGAAGCACGACTGCTTGCAACACCACCCAAGTCTCCACCCAAGAAAGCTGCGTCAAAGTCATCCAATAAAGGTGAAGCATACTCATACGTATCACTTGTCGGTGGCAAAGTGCATGTCGATAGTACCTGGGCAGCATGCGAAAAGCGCGTCAAAGGCACCAAGGGCGCAAAGTATAAAAAAGCACTTTCCAAAGCCGACGAGACCTCACTCATCCAGGATTACACACTTTCGTCATTGCTCGGATAGTAGATATTGACTTTGTCAAAGGAAAGAGTAAATTAAATTTTAAATTATTCATTTCAAAATCTGCCATATGAAAAAAATAAAATTGTTTATTCAGCAACTATTATTTACATTTTCTCTTGCAGTATCTAAAAAATGTAACTTCTTGTATTCCATTGTAGATGGTAAAAAATACTCTTTCTTTTATGATTTTGGACCCAAAATCCTTATTATCAGAAACCATACAGTACACATGCGTGGAACAGCATTCTCTATACATGCAGTGTTTGATGATGAGGGCAAATTGCTTTATTGCAAACCGATATGCTTGACCATTCAAAAAGGGGATATTGTATTTTACGGCGAGTACAATGAAAAATACCAGTCTCCAAAAGGAAAAATCATTTCTATTTTTTAAAAAGTCATGCATGTGCATGACTTTTTTGTTGCTACTTGCTCAGAATATTAGATGATGCTCCCAATTTCTTAGCTTTGAAAAAGCTGTTGAAATTGCAGTCCGGCGCAACGAAGTGGGGTCGTGGTTTCAAATACTTTAAGCATTCACCGTATCGTACAATCTTTAGTTATTTTTGATACTAACAATCATACACTTACTGTATGGTTGAACTCATCGCACTCTCACTGACCTGTGGCGCGTTGGTATATCGTTCGTTTCATGTGTCGCTCGATATGATTGGGTTTGTTGCGTGTTTCATAGCGCTCGGAGTGTTTCTCATGATTCGAACGATGCGAGGTATCGTGTTTGGATTGTTGCTCGGCGCGTCATTCGTATGCGGTGCATTACTTCTCTGGCAGCATGATGAAGTTGCGCCAAAAGAAGTATTTGGTGATCGTGCATTTGATGCTCGTGTTGTGTCAGTTGATCGTAGGCTCGACAAGACCGTACTTGTGGTGAATGAGATGATCTACGATACAAAGCTCAATGTCACACTCTACTCACATCAAAAGCTGTTACCAGGTGATATTGTTGCGGTCACTGGCAGAGTTATGGAGCCCAAAGATTTTGTCACGGAGACAGGTCGAGTATTTCCCTATGAGGAGTATCTGGCGAGCAAGGGGGTTGTCGGAATAGTGAACCGTGCAAATGTGTACCTTGTTTCGGAAGGAGGTTTCAGCCTATCAAGACTGACGACGATACTTCGGTTTCGTATTGCAGATATATTTTCAAGATATGTTTCATTTCCGGTCGATGGGGTTCTCTCGGGGATGTTGGTGGGGTATCAAGGAGGGCTTCCGCAAAACATACAAGACTTGTTCAGGGATACCGGCGTGCTTCATGTGCTTGTGCTCTCAGGGTACAACATTACGCTCTTGGCAGGATTTCTTGGACTGCTCATGCGCAGGCTTCCGTTTCGATTGCGTACGATACTTATCATCCTCTCCATAGCACTGCTTGTATTGATTAGCGGGGCAGGTGTTGCAAGTGTCCGTGCAGGAGTCATGGGGTCGATTGCGCTTGGTGCCGGACTTTCGATTCGTACGTATCATCCACTTCGTGCGCTCGTTATCGCATATCTCTTCTTTTTTGTACTATCCCCGACGACAATATTTGTTGATCCGGGGTTTCACCTGTCATTTCTGGCAACCTTTTTTATGATTGTCGTTCTTCCAAAGATTGAGCCGTTGTTTCATGGCATTCCTTCGACACCATATGTTGACCTCAGGGAGCTCGTACTTCTGGCTGTGCTCGTTCCGATATTTATGTTGCCCTACATGATGTACTTCAACGGAGCTTTCCCGTTCGCATCACCGTTTGCAAACATGCTACTTGCCGTTGTCACACCACTCATCATGCTTGGTGGTGTTGCGCTGCTTGCCCTGTCGTGGATACCATTTCTTGTGCAGTTTGTTGGCGGATGTATTAGTTTGTTCGGAGAGCTGCTTATTTGGGCGCTTCAAGTGTTGCATCAGCTGTACATATGGCACACTCCACCGCTTGCGTGGTGGAGTGTTGATTTGATCTATATTGTTTTTCTCGTGTGGCTGTTTCGAGTGGAGCTTATGATGTATGTGTCGCAGCTTCGAAGTTTGCTTCTGCAGCGGACCATTTCATATTCATAAAGAAATCCCCGACGTACTGTTTCTTGCCGCTTGGCAGATAGTCAGCGACGTATGAGTGCTCCCACATATCAATTGCAATGATGATGTCACATCCGGCAAGCTGTCCGAGGTGTTGTTCATCCACCCAGCCTAACAGGAGTGTGTCAGTGCCTCGGTCATAGTACAGCATTGCCCAGCCGATACCACGGGTCATGGCAACCATACTCATGCGAGCGACAAAGGTGTCGATGGAGCCCCACTGCTCGATAATTTTCTTGCAGAGTGCTGACTCAGGGTTTGGTGCTTGTGTACCTGTAAGGAGTGCAAAGTACACTTCGTGGTTCTTGATACCACCCCATTCAAATGAAAATCTGCGCTTGAGCTCTGCCAACTCATACGCATGTTTTTCGGCATCTTTCATCAGCTCATCTTCATGTTCCCTGATAAGGTTGGCATGCTTTACATAGCCCGCATAGAGCTTTTTGTGCTCATCATGGGTAGTGGTACTAATCTTGCCAAAGGGTTGTGGGGAAAATGATTGTTCGGTAAACATGTAATGATTATACATTAAAAACCAAATCATCTATTCCTCGAAACACACGCATATTTTTGTGCTCAAAAATTGCTATTCTCGCGCCAGTCGCGCTTGCGAAATGTGTTTCTCAAAACAGGCGATTTAGTTTTTCTTGAGGTATATGTAGTAAAATTCGCTGATGCAGCGCAAATCCCGCAACCTCCTCGTTCTCCTTGTTGTAATAGTTGCTCTTGGTGTGTGGTGTCTCATCGAGCAACAGCAGTCAGATACTAGTTTGCTCACACGTGTACACATGCTCGATGTCGGACAGGGTGATAGTTTTCTGATACAGACTACTACCGGCAAACAAATGCTCATAGATGGTGGCAAGGATGCGACCGTCCTTGCGGAGCTTGCCCGTCTGTTGCCGGTGGGTGATAGAAGTATTGATGTAGTCCTTGCTACTCATCCGGATATGGACCACATTGGCGGACTCGACGAAGTTCTCAAACGATACAAGGTTGGGCTGTTTCTCACCTCAGCGGTCGGTACCGATACAAAAGAATATGTGTCACTTCTAGAGCTCCTCAAGGCAAAACAGATTGAACCTATTGTCGCTCGCCAAGGAATGAAGATTACGTTTTCAGATACCGAGTCATTCACTGTTCTTTTCCCTGATAGGGATGTTACCGGATGGGAGTCAAACTCGGGCTCGGTTATTGGAGTGTTTGCTGCAGGGGAGCAGCGCGTGCTCTTTACGGGAGATGCGCCTGCGTCTGTCGAGCAGTACCTTGTAGCGACAATCCCAAAACAGCTTGATGTTGATATCGTGAAGCTTGGGCACCATGGCTCGCGTACGTCCACTACTGCCGCACTCCTGAAAGCCGCCACTCCTGAGCTCGCGCTCATATCTGCAGGCAAAGACAACAGCTACGGTCACCCACACAAAGAAGTACTGACATTGCTACAACAATTTGCCATTCCGTTTGTTTCAACTCAAGACACTGGCACGGTGACGCTTGAAACTGATGGCGCTACATGGAGACGTGGTGAAAAATAAATCTAGCAGATTTGATGTGTATTACAGTGAACGCTTACCCCAGTGGTGTTTGTCCCAGATGCGTTCATGACCGTAGTAGAGCATAATGCTCAATATGTTGGAGATGATGACGAGTGTTGCTGTTTGAGTCACGTCTTTGGTGACAATGTAGGCAAGGGTCGTATCCATCACGATACTTGCTAGTCGGTAGGTGATAGCTTTGGCGATGGATCGGCGTCTGTTTTCTCGGTGCATCAGGCTAGTATAGCGACAAATGGTAGAAATAAAAAACTCCTCATCGAAATGAGGAGTTTTTTATTTTACGAGACCGGCTTTCTTGAGGGTACTGTATGCACCGTTCTTTTGAATAGTCTTGAGTCCGCGGGTTGAGACGGTGATGACAATGGTCTTGTTGAGCTCAGGGACAAATACGCGCTTCTTTTGAAGGTTTGCATACTTGCGGGTTGCCGGGATGGGGTTGTACTTGGTCGCACGAACAGAGTTGGAGTATCCTCCTCCCATCTGTGAGCTCTTATTGGTGATAGCGCATACTTTTGCCATATGTCCGAGAATGCTACCACAGGGTTATCTCTTTCGCAACCTTTAGAGCTAAGACGTATTGGTATGTTGCGAGAAAACCCTCGGGAGGAGCGACTGGCGACGGACGGAGAGATTTTCCAGCAGGAAAATATCGTGGTTTTAGAGGAATATACCGATAAGTCGTGCTATTATTGTCAATTATATGACCGGGCCGCTATCTATTTTTTATTTCATCGTCCTTATTTTCTCAATCATCGTGCATGAAGTCGCGCACGGACTTGCAGCTGAGCAAGAAGGGGATCCGACCGCACGACTGTTGGGGCGTATTACGCTCAACCCGCTCAAGCATATCGATATCTTTGGATCGGTAGTCCTCCCGCTTGTCCTTATACTGACCAATGCAGGTTTCATTGTCGGATGGGCAAAGCCGGTCCCGTACAATGTCGAAAATCTCACTAATGGCAATAAAAGTGTCGCCAAGGTCTCTATTGCCGGTATCGTCGCAAACCTTGGTATTGCAGTGTTTTTTGGTGGTTTGATCCGTGCATCCCTGGCGTTTGGCTTTGCAAATCCTGATTTGATCCAGATCGCAAGCATCATTGTCTTGGTGAACATAATCCTTGCGCTCTTTAATGCTATCCCGCTTGCACCACTGGATGGCTTCCGGTTTCTCCAGGCAGTCCTTCCTCGGCGTACGGAGCCTGCAATGCGCTTTATCGAGCAGTACAGTCTGCCGCTCTTGATCGTATTTATCCTCTTTGGGTGGAAAGTGGTGGCGCCGTTTGGCTTTGTCCTCTTTTCGCTGATCACGGGTATTGCTGTCTAGTCACCAAATGCTTGCGTTCTTTTGCACGTTGTAGTAGCATAGCGGGACATGGCTCGAATTAGTCAACTTATCAAACGTCCTCGCGTGAATGTGCGCCGCAAAACAAAAGCGGTTGCTTTGTCACTCGGCACCAACGCGATTCATAATCGTCCGGTCTTTTATCCGTCTCCGTTTAAACGCGGGGTGTGCACCAAGGTGTCTACCACTACTCCAAAGAAGCCAAACTCGGCTATCCGAAAGATTGCGCGTATTCGCCTCACGAACGGCAAGGAAGTCACTGCCTACATTCCAGGTGAAGGTCACAACCTTCAGGAGCACTCAGTGGTCATGATTCGTGGTGGTCGTGTGAAAGACTTGATCGGTGTGCGCTACCACGTTGTCCGCGGTGTCCTTGATACCCAGGGTATCGACAAGCGACGCAAGTCACGCTCTATGTACGGAACCAAGCGCCCAAAGGCAGCTAAGAAATAATATCTATCATGCGAAGACCAGTAAAAAATCGAAATATCGTAAAGCCGGACATCAAGTTCTCATCTGAGACGCTTGAAAAGTTCATCAACTCTATCATGCAGAGCGGCAAAAAGAACACCGCACGTGCTATCGTCTACGGCGCACTTGATATCATCAAGGAAAAGGAAGGGGTAGAAAACGCACTTGAAGTGTTTGAAAACGCCCTCAAGAACGCAGGTCCACTTGTGGAAGTTCGTTCACGTCGTATCGGTGGTGCAAACTACCAGGTTCCTCGTGAAGTTCGTACCGAGCGCCGCACTGCTCTCGCAATCCGATGGATCATCGAAGCAACCCGCAACCGCAAGGGCGCAAAGACCGCTGTAGCACTTGCTGAAGAGCTCTCACTCGCTGCAAAAGGTGAAGGAAACGCCGTCAAGAAAAAGAAAGACACCCACAAAATGGCAGAGTCCAACAAAGCATTTGCCCATTTCGCTTGGTAGAAAAAATCCTCCTTCTGGGAGGGTTTTTTTATAGCAACTGCGAAATGGAGCATCCAGATCTTAGTCTTATGCAATAAGACTGTAGAGTCGGAGTTCCTCATTTCGCTTGGTAATATCAAAGAAATCAACAAAATTCCCCGAAAGAGGGATTTTTGTTTGTACACTTGACTTTGTTTGAAATAAATGTAGAGTAAGGCAAAACAATTCATTCAAATTAAAAATCAAAAAAGTATGGACACATCAACTATTTTCTTGCTTATCGTTATTATTGCTATATGTAGTGTCGGGGCAGTCTTATTTAAAAAAATAAAGACAGATAACCTTGCTGCAATAGAAAAAGCTAAAAAAGATGCTATTCAAGATCTTGAAAAAGAGTCAAACAAAAAGCTTTCTGAGGCAAAGTTAACAGAAACCCGCCTTGAAAAAGAAAAGAAAGAGGCGGTAGAAAAACAGCAAGAGGCTGAAAATTTGCTGAAAGCTAAAAACATTGAGGTATTGAAAGATACCATTATGTACAATCCTGCAAAAATGTCTTCATTGCGAGATTTACTACCTCTACATCAAACATTTCTTGAAGCCGGTGGATCTATTAAGGAAATTAGAGATGCTGCAAGAGCGGGTCTTAAAAGAATTTATGAGGATTTGAGGCTTAAAAAAAGCAGTGATGGTACTTTCTATGAAAGGCTCAAAAATCAAATGATCGCAGATTTTGAATTGGTCAAAGAATACGAAGATGACGAATCTTTGGGTATATTGGCCATAATTTACAAAAAAGTTTGCCAAGAAGAACAGGTTGAAATTATTCAACTTTTTAAAGAGCAGGCACAATATCTTGAAAAAGACGGTAATCATCAGCAAATTAGCGAATTTTTTCAGGAGATGAAAGGCAAGTGGGCAAGTGAAATCCAGCCCTACGTTGAATTATTTCCTGAACTTAGCACACTTAATGCCAAGTTTAATACTTTGCAAGTTCAAAAAGTAAAAACAGCTTAGTTTTACTAAAACCCCGGACACCCCGGGGTTTTTTATTTGACATTTTCGAACCCTTTTGATAAGCTACCCGAGCTCTTTGGTAATCCGCAGCACTCTCTTTGTTCGGTCACTGATCAGATAAAGAAAGCCCTGTGCGATATTCCACCGAGTATTTCATTCTCATGGCAAAAACGTCAGTCATCGCGCGTTCACAAAAAACGCCTAAATACAGTACCCGCGCCGTAAACCGCTGTTTCCGTTGTGGTCGCCGTCATGGATACATGCGCGACTTTGGGCTCTGTCGTATTTGCTTCCGAGAGCTTGCCAACGAAGGCATGATCCCAGGTATTCGTAAGTCATCGTGGTAATTTTATGGTAACCGACCCAATCTCAAACATGATCATCAGTCTGAAAAATGGCGCAATGGTTTCCAAGGAAACCGTCGTTATTCCTTTTTCTGGTATCAAATACGCTATCGCACAGTGCCTCAAGGATCACGGCTTTATTGATCAGGTATCCAAAAAGACTGAAAAGGAAAACAAGCACGTGCTCGAAATCACTCTCGCATACACTGCAGGTGTTTCAAAGATTCATGACGTAACCCGTGTATCAAAGCCCTCACGCCGTGTATACCTTGGTATGCGCGACCTTCACTCGTACAAAAACGGTCATGGTATCACAGTACTTTCAACCCCAAAGGGTATTATGAGCGACAAGCAAGCCAAGAAAGAACAGGTCGGTGGCGAAGCGTTATTTATGATTTGGTAATTATATGAGCAGAGTAGGCAAACAACAATTGGTGATTCCAGCAGGAACAACAGCAACATTCGCTGATGGTGTCTTTACCGTGAAAGGCCCGCTTGGTACCCTCACTCGCGCATTTGATGATGTGGTGACCTTCAACATCACTGACGGTATGGTAACATTTGCGCAGAAAGGGGATGACTCATTCCGTCGTGCAATCTGGGGGACGTACGCATCACATGTAAAAAACATGCTTCAGGGTGTCGTAACTCCATACCAAAAGAAGCTTATACTCGAAGGAGTCGGATTTAAGAGTGATGTCAAAGGTACTGATCTTCATCTCGCGCTCGGATTTTCACACCCAGTCATCGTTCCTATCCCTGCTGGTCTTACCGTTACCGCTGAAAAGAACAATGTTACCATCACCGGTATCGACAAAGAGCTCGTCGGGATGTTCGCCGCAAAGGTTCGTGCGCTCAAGAAGCCAGAGCCATACAAAGGCAAGGGATTCCGGTATGACAACGAGGTTATCCGTCGCAAGCAAGGCAAGAAGTCTGCATAATTTTTAACTACCATATATGTCACGTTCAACCACACAAGAAAAGAAGCTCCGCATCAAACGAAAAATCCGTTCGCAGATTTCGGGTACAGAGGCTCGCCCTCGTCTCTCGGTCTATCGTTCAAATGCGTTTATGTATGCTCAGCTTATTGATGATGTACATGCAGTAACGCTTGCGGCAGCAACTGACAAAACTGCAAAAAAGGGTACCAAAATGGACGGCGCCATCCTTGCAGGAAAGGCTCTCGCAGCAGCAGCAAAAGCAAAAGGTATCCAGGCAGTCGTCTTTGATCGTAACGGCTTCAAATATGCTGGCCGCATCAAGGCATTCGCTGATGCAGCACGCGAAGCAGGACTTGTATTTTAAACACTATGACTACTCCAACCACCCCAACAACAAATACTCGAACATCTTCAGCTCCACGCAAGCCATTTGGTCAAAATGGTGCTCGTCCTCCTCGTCGTGATGGCAAGAGTATGGCAGACCGTGTCAAAGATGTTGACCAAAAGATTCTTGATATCCGTCGCGTAACCCGTGTGGTAGCTGGTGGACGTCGCATGAGCTTTGCGGTTTCGATGCTTATCGGAGACAAGAACCTCGGTGTTGTCGGAGTCGGAACAGGAAAGGGAAATGACACCGCTGTTGCAATCGGCAAGGCTCTCAAAGACGCAAAGAAAAACGCGGTCAAAATCAAGGTCACCAAGACTCGCTCTATCCCATATAGTGTTTCTGCGAAATACTGTGCATCACGCGTTACATTGTTCCCAAACCAGGGTAAAGGTATTGTGACCGGTGCAGCAATCCGTGACATCGTTGTTATTGCAGGTCTCAAGGACGTTTCAGGAAAGGTTGTATCAGGAAGCAAAAACAAGCTCAACAACGCTCGTGCAGTGATGAAGGCATTGGCGGCAATCTCAGTACCATATTATTTCAACGCACCAAAAGCTCCTGAAGCAGTAGTACCAGTAGAAGAAGTTAAAGCATAATCCCATGAACATCCTCAAGCGTACAATCAAAAACAAAAAAGCAAAGACTGTTGGTCGTGGCTCAAAGCGTGGCAAGACATCAGGTCGTGGTACCAAAGGGCAGAAAGCTCGTGCAGGTCACAAGATTCGTCCTGAAATCCGAGACACTATCAAAAAGCTTCCAAAGCTCCGTGGTCGCGGCAAGAACACCAACAAGCCTGTTCGTGGTACCGCAACAGTGGTCAATGTTTCAATGATTGCCAAAGCATTTGCTGCAGGTGCAGCTATCACTCCTTCATCACTCTTTGAAAAGGGTATCATCCGACGCGTTGGAGGGAAGCTTCCAAATGTAAAGGTGCTTGCTGCTGGTGAAATCGCAATCGCAGTTGACGTGTATGATTGTGAAGTGTCTGCTGCGGCAAAAGCCAAAATTGAGGCTGCCCGTGGTACAGTACACTAATATGGAATCATTTTTCAGAAAATTCAAAACACTATTCACCGAACGTTCAATCCGCAACAAAATCTTGTTTGTTGTCGGAGCGTTGTTCGTATTTCGTTTTCTCGCTGTTATCCCTGTTCCTGGTGTTGATACTGCACGCTTGAACGAGTTTCTCGCGAACAGTCAGTTTCTCGGTCTTTTTAACCTCCTTTCTGGTGGGGGACTTTCGTCATTCTCTATTGTAATGCTCGGTGTGGGTCCGTATATTACGGCATCCATCATCATGCAGCTGCTCTCAATGATGGTTCCATCACTCAAGGAAATGACTCAGGAGAACGGTGAGGCTGGACGAACCAAGTTCAACCAGTACGTCCGCCTTCTTTCCGTACCTATTGCTGCACTTCAGGCATTTTCATTCATTCACTACTTGCAAAGCCAGGGGGCTATTGCAGCACTTTCAACATTCTCAATGGTTTCAAACATTGTCATTATCGTTGGAGGTTCGATGCTACTCCTTTGGATTGCTGATCTGATCAATGAGTTTGGTGTCGGGAATGGTACTTCTATTATTATTATGGCGGGTATCCTTTCACAGATTCCTTCAAGTGTTTCGCAGTTCTTCTTCACATTCACTATCGATCAGCTTCCGGTGACATTGCTCTATATCGCGGTTGCACTGTTGGTGATTGCAGGGGTGGTCTATATCTATGAAGCAGAACGTCCAATCAAGGTGACGTATGCTCGTGAAGTTCGCGGTGTGCGCACGATTGGTGGCAATGAGAGCTATATTCCGCTTCGCCTCACACAGGCAGGTGTGATGCCTATCATCTTTGCATCCTCACTGCTTTTGTTCCCGCAGTTTGCCGCAAACATGTTCATCACCTCTTCATCTCCGGCGCTTCAGAGTGTTGCAGCCGCATTAAATAGCTTTTTGCAGAGTACATGGCTCTACTCAACAGTATATTTCTTGCTGGTTGTCTTCTTTACCTATCTCTATACGACAGTGACGTTTGACCCGCATCAGATCGCGACCAATCTCCAAAAGAACGGCGCATTTGTCCCGGGTATCCGTCCAGGTGAGTCAACAGCGAGCTATATGGGTGTCATTGTGAACCGTATTACCCTTGTAGGATCACTCTTTCTTGGTATCGTTGCAGTGCTTCCGCTTATCATCCGTACTGCGACAGGTATCACTGCATTTGCAGTTGGTGGTACATCACTCCTCATCACGGTTTCGGTTGTTATCGACCTCATCCGCCGCCTCGACGCACAAGTAGCAATGCAAGAGTACTAGTAAAAAAGGGAGCACAATGCTCCTTTTCTACTAGTACTCTTGTGCTGGCCTTTGCCCACCAAGCAAAGGGCAGTGCAAGGAGGACTAATCCTCGCTATACTTACTTTATGCAAAAACAAGCCTATATTTTCATCGGACAGTCAGGTGCTGGCAAAGGCACCCAGGCAGCACTCTTTGAACAGAAGGTTCGTACTGTACATCCTGCCGCGGGTATCCTTCATCTTGAAACTGGTGCAATCTTTCGTTCATTTATCCAGAGTGATTCGTATACCGCACATGAGACCAAGGCATTGATTGCGCGGGGAGAGCTTCCACCATCATTTATCGGTGTGCATGTGTGGAGTCATGAGCTCATTGCGCAGTACTCTGGTCAAGACTTCGTATTTCTTGATGGGACGCCGCGCGTGATCGATGAAGCGCCGGTGTTACTCTCTGCAGCCCATTTTTATGGGTGGAAGGTGAATGTCGTCTATATCGAAGTATCTGATGCGTGGGCAAATGAGCGACTCATCGGACGTGGTCGACATGATGACACTGATGAGACGGAGCGTATGGGACGACTTGCATGGTTCCATGAGAATGTGATGCCTGCAGTAGAGTATCTCAAAGCTGCTCCAGGTGTGAACTTTCTTACAATCAATGGTGAGCGGGAGATTGAAGTTATTCAACAAGATATTTGTACACAACTTGAAATTTCTTCACTCGACAGTACTACTGCCGTCGCATAAATTTCTGCTGAAATTTTGCTCAAACTCCGGCTCAGTCAGCCTGCGTAGACGGCACTAGTACTGTCTCACTCAAAATTTTTCTTACTGTATATATGATAATCATTAAAACTCCAGACGAAATAGCAAAGCTTAGAAAGGGTGGTCCGATACTTGCCCGTATTTTGCGTGAAGTAGCCGCGGCTGTAGTGCCGGGTGTCACGACCAAATCCCTTGATGAGTTGGCATTTCGTCTGATTGCAGAAGCAGGTTGTACTCCCGCATTTCTCAACTACAAACCTGACGGTGCGCGGACACCGTTTCCGGCAACATTGTGTGTATCGGTGAATGCGGAGGTTGTCCATGGTATTCCTGGGGCATACTGTATTAAAGAAGGAGATATCGTCTCTGTAGATCTTGGGCTCAACTATCAGGGTGTCTTTCTTGATCATGCGACGACGGTTGCGGTTGGAGTGGTATCAGCAAAGGAAAAGAAGCTCCTTGGCGCCACCGAGGCTGCATTGATGGCAGGTATTGAAGCTATCGTCCCTGGTGCTCGTGTTGGAGATGTTGGGCATGCAATACAGTCCGTCGCCAAGCAGCACAAGCTCAGTATCGTGTATGGCTTCTCAGGGCATGGGGTAGGGCGCCACATTCACGAAGATCCGTACATTACCAACACTGGCAAGCCGGGCAAAGGGGAGAAATTGGTACCCGGGATGGTGATAGCTATTGAGCCGATGTTTACCCTTGGGTCACAAGACGTGGTGCTACTAAAAGATCAGTGGACATACAAGACTGATGACAACTCCCGTGCAGCTCATTTTGAACATACTGTCCTTATCACTGAAACGGGATACGAAATTTTGACGATGTAATGTATCACCACCGATACAGTCTTTACTCTATATGAAGAAAACCTCCTGGATCATCGCATTGTGTACCATAGCTCTCACTGCCGGAGTGTTTTTTGTTGTTCGGGCAAACAGGTCTGATACTGTCGCTCCTGATACCGTCATCCCTCCTCAGTCAGCACCGGTTGTTGTTCCTGCGCCGATAGTACCAAAGGAGCAACCGGTCGTCGTAGCGCCAGTAGTCCTTGAGGTTCCAGACGAGGATGATCTCTACTATGTCCATACAATGAAGACTGCTGACGCGCAAAAAGAGCTTGCCGCACTTGTAGGCGAGGACAATGTTTTTGCAGTGCTCAAGATCAACCGTATTGATAGTGCGAATATCAAGGCTGGTGCAAAGGTTGTAATCCCTACAACATTTGATGAAGCAACACTTTCACCATTTCCAATGAAGTACGAAATGGTAGAATCTGTACCCAAGCTTCTCATGATTTCTCAGCGTGTGCAGGCATTTGCTGTCTATGAAAACGGAGTGTTGGTGAGATGGGGACCGATATCATCCGGCAAAAAATCCACACCCACTGCCAACAAACTCTACTCAACCAACTGGAAGGGGAAGGAGGTCAAGAGCACCTTTGATGATGAATGGATACTCAAATATAATTTCAATATTGATAACAAAAACGGGATTGGCTTTCACCAGTATGAAATGCCTGGCTACCCAGCAAGTCATAGCTGTGTGCGACTGCTGCTTGAGGATGCGATGTGGCTCTATGAGTGGGCAGATCAGTGGGTACTTGCCGATGATGGCAACACTCGCCTTGCACATGGAACTCCGGTGATCGTCTTTGGCGACTATGGATTTGGCAAAACAGCACCATGGAAGCTCCTCCCTGAGGATCCTACTGCCGCAACAGTCACGAGAGCGGAGCTTGATGCCGAGCTTGAGCGCTATATGGATACTATCGTTCAGCGACAGATAGGGCGTGATACCGTACTAGAGAAAAAGATTTAACGATATATTTCTTGAAAAAAGCTTGAAAATATGGCATATTTCAAGTAGTGATTAGTCTCAATGAGATACGAAATAGAGCTACTGCCTTTTCTGCAGAATGGGATAAGGATTTTAGCGAAGATGCTGAGGCAAAGACTTTTTGGGATGGTTTTTTTGATGTTTTCGGTCTGTCTCGTCGTCGAGTAGCTTCATTTGAACATCAAGTTAAAAAGCAAGATGGTTCTAACGGTTTCATCGATGTGTTTTGGAAAGGTGTCATGCTTGCAGAACATAAATCCCGTGGTCGTAGTCTCGACAGGGCATATTCTCAGGCAAAGGATTATTTTCCAGGCCTTTCAGATGTAGAGCTTCCTCGATATATTGTTGTATCTGATTTTGAAAAAATAAGACTTACTGATCTTGATACTGGTAAAGAAACAGAATTTTTACTTAAAGATTTGCATAAATATTTGAACCTTTTTGAGTTTATTTCAGGGCATACTTCAAATGTTGACTACGGAATGGAAGAAGAAGTAAGTATTAAGGCCGCTCGTCTAATGGCTGATTTCCATAATGAAATAGAGAAAACAGGTTACAACGGTCATGAGCTTGAAGTATTTTTGATACGGATATTGTTTTGCCTCTTTGCTGATGATACAGGAATTTTTGAAAAAGGTTTGTTTCGTACCTATATTGAAAAAAGAATTAGTGCTGATGGTTCTGATTTGGGTATCCATTTGGGACAGATTTTTCATATTCTCAATACACCACAAGAGAGAAGGCAAACTACTACTGATGAATACTTAATGCAGTTTCCTTATATTAATGGAGGAATTTTTGCAGAAAATTTATCCCCAGTTTCACTTGATGCAACCGCATATCTCAAACTTATGAGATGTTGTGAATTTGACTGGTCAGGTATTTCAGCCTCTATCTTCGGGTCTCTTTTTCAGGGTGTTATGAATGCGCAACAGCGACGTGAGCTTGGTGCACACTATACCTCTGAGCTCAATATTCTGAAGGTTATTCAGCCACTCTTCCTCGATGAACTTTATATCGAATTTGATGCCGTAAAGTACGATACCAAAAAGCTTACTGCTTTTCATGAAAAGCTTTCTAAGCTGACATTTCTTGATCCCGCGTGTGGATGTGGAAATTTCCTAGTCACATCATATCGTGAACTTCGAAAACTTGAGCTTCAAGTGTTGATGAAACTTCGTAAAAAGATTGATAAAGTCCTCTTTGGTGCAGAGGATATTTCAAAAATAAATGTTAATCAATTTTACGGCATTGAAATAGAAGAATTTCCCGCGTTAGTCGCGCGCACTGCGATGTATCTAGTCGATCACCAGATGAACATGGAGCTCTCTCAAGAGTTTGGCCAGACATATGCTCGTATCCCACTTCGGGAACCTGCGACCATAGTGAATGCAGATGCACTTACGACTGACTGGGAGAGTGTTATACCTAAAGACAAACTCTCATACATCCTTGGTAATCCACCATTTGTTGGTGCTCGAATTATGACTAAGGAACAAAAAGAGAACTTCCTTAAGGTTTTTGATAAGATAAAAGGTGTAGGAAACTTAGATTTTGTCACTGCGTGGCATGAAAAAGCTTCGCGGTACATGGTTGGTACAAACATCAAAACGGCTTTCGTGTCCACAAACAGTATTTGTCAGGGCGAACAAGTAGGAATCTTATGGAAACGCCTCAAAGAAAAATATGGAGTGGTTATTCATTTTGCGCATCAGACATTTAAATGGAACAACGATGCGCCTGGTGTGGCGGCAGTACAGTGTGTAATTGTTGGGTTTGCGACATTTGATGTACCAAAGAAATATTTATTTGAGTACGAAACCATTAAAAGCGAACCCAAAGAAAAAGAGATTAGTCACATCAATGCGTATCTTATAGCTAGTAAAGACATTTTTATTGAAAATAGAAGAAAGCCAATTTGTAAAGTTCCAGAGATTGTTTTTGGAAATATGCCAAATGATGGGGGAAATTTTTTATTTACAATAGAAGAAAAAGTTCAATTTTTAAAAAATGAACCTAATGCTGAGCCTTATATCAAAGAATTTATTAGTGCTAAAGAATATTTGAATGGTGAGAAGCGTTATTGTTTATGGCTCAAAGATATAGAGCCAAACATTCTACGAAGTCTATCTTATGTGCTTGAGCGAGTAGAAAATGTTAGAAAAAATCGTAATGAAAGTACACGAAAAGAAACAAAAGATTTAGCAAAAACACCTTCACTATTTGGAGAAATTCGTCAGCCTAGTAGTAGGTATATAGTCATACCCCGAGTTAGTTCTGAAAATAGGAGTTATATACCTATGGGATTTTTTGAAGCAGATAAAATTGCTGGAGATACTTGTTTAATAGTACCGGATGCTGGGTATTACCATTTTGGTATTCTTGAATCAAAAATGCACATGATTTGGGTTTCGTATACTTGCGGAAGACTAGAGAGTAGATTTAGATACTCAAAAGACATCGTGTATAACAATTTCCCTTGGCCAGAATTTGAAGAAATCGTTTTAACAAACGAAATAAAATACAAAGTAGAGGAATGTGTTAAAAATATTTTTCGTATACGATTGTTGTATCCTCAAAGTTCTCTTTCTGATTTGTATAATCCTAATACTATGCCGCTTGAACTCGTGAAAGCACATGATGATCTCGATAGGGCAGTAGATGCATGTTACGGACGAAAGTTTGCAAACAAAGAGGAGCGAATTGAGTTTTTGTTTGAACTGTATAAGCAATATATGCAATAAATCAGATATATTGACATTGTACGCACAATGTATATACTCATCGTATGACTACGGTAAACATTCGAATTGAGGCAAAAACCAAAGCGCAGGCAACAAAAACTCTGGCAAAGCTCGGACTTGATATGTCAGGTGCAG
>JAMIGL010000037.1:0-4354 GCA_035905735.1 Minisyncoccota bacterium
GGAGATGTAATCTCAGTTCGCGAAGGGTCTCGCAAGAGTCCGGCATTTGGCGAATTTGAAAAGAAAGTAGAAAGCTACACTTGGCCAACATGGCTCAAGCTGATCCCAGCTGAGCTCAAGGCAGAGGTAGTAGGAAAGCCAAAAAACACCGAGGCATTCCTCCAGTTCGACACCGTGCTTGAGTACTATAGCCGATAGTTACGACACATTATTGCAATAATTACAAAATAGTTGTAAAGTATAATACTATGACTGAGCAAAAAATCACCCTCCCATCAAAACCAAAGGCAATTTCAGAAGAATCAAACAAAGGCGTATTTGAAATCGACGGTCTCGTACCGGGCTACGGCTACACCCTTGGTAACTCACTTCGTCGTATTATCCTTTCATCACTCTCAGGTGCTGCGGTAACCGCAGTCAAGATTGACGGCGTATCTCACGAATTTTCTACTATCGAAGGCGTCAAAGAAGACGTCATTACTATCCTTTTGAACCTCAAGAATGTTCGTTTCCAGCTTGTTGGTGATGAGCCAGTAAAGGTATCTTTCTCAGTAAAGGGTCCAAAGAAGGTGACTGCTGCTGATATCAACGCAAAAGGTGCTGTATCTATCTCAAATACTGATCAGTACATCTGTGAGATCACAAGCAAGGTATCACTTGATGTTGAGCTCACTATCGAACGCGGTCTCGGCTTCGTTCCTCGTGATGCACATCACAACAAACAGAAGGCTGATATCGGTACAATCTTTCTCGATGCTATTTTCTCTCCAATCCGTCGCGTGAGCTACGATGTAGAGGAAATGCGTGTCGGTGACAAGACCAACTTCAACCGTCTTCGCATGACAATTGAAACTGATGGAACTATCTCACCACGTGAGGCACTTGAAACTTCAGTCAACACGATGATCGAGCAGCTTGCGGCTATCGTATCAGTAGACAGTGGTGCGGTCATTGCTGACATCCAGAGCAAGGTCTCTGCAAAGCAGGTTGCACAAGCAGTGGAAGTAGTAGAGACCTCAGATGAGGTTGCTTCGGCTGATGATGAGTCAGTAGATGTAACTGATGTCCTCAAGAACCGTATCGATGCCATCGGCCTTTCTACTCGCACTCTCAATGCTCTCTCTGCAGCAAACATCCGCACTGTCGGAGGTGTTGCTCGCAAGCATGTTGCTGATCTTCTTGAGATCGACGGCATTGGCGACAAGGGGATTACCGAGATCAAGGAAGCACTTGCGGCATTTAACTTGTCTTTGAAGGATTAATGCGCTATAAAGAGTACTCACTATGCGACACCATGATGCCAACAGAAAATTCGGACGTGACAACAACCAGCGAACAGCTCTTTTGAAGGGGCTCGTAGCATCATTGGTATTGCACGAACGTATCCTTACCACCGAAGCAAAAGCAAAGGAGCTCCGCCCGAAGTTTGAGAAAATGCTCACCAAGGCTAAGAACCCGACCCTTGCAAACCGACGCCTCCTCCTTGCAGGTCTCTACAACAGCACTGATGTAGTGGACAAGCTTATTGCAATCGCTCCTCGCTATGCAGAACGTCCAGGTGGCTACACTCGTATCACCAAGCTTACGCCTCGCAAAGGAGATGCAAGCCCAATGGCAGTTATCGAACTCGTAAGTTAATTTTATGAACCACACTATCGACGCAACAAACAAATCACTCGGCCGTCTCGCTTCAGAAGTAGCAGTATTGCTCATGGGCAAGAACACACCAGAGTTCACTCGCAACAACCTCTCAGGTGCAACCGTGACCGTTACCAACGCGTCTAAGCTCAAGGTTGCTGCTCCAAAACTCAAGGACAAGACTTACCTCAGCTTCTCTGGCTATCCAGGCGGACTCAAGGTTTCAAGCATGGCGCACGTTGTCGAAAAGAAAGGCTATGCAGAAGTCGTGACACTCGCAGTCAAAGGTATGCTCCCAAAGAACAAGCTTCAGAACGAGATGATGAAATCTCTCACTGTTACCGAATAATTTACATACAGATATATGGATAAAACAAAGAAAAGATACATAGAGACCATCGGCCGCCGCAAGACTGCGACAGCTCGCGTACGCATCACTCCAGCTACCAAATCAAGCTACGTGATCAACGGCAAGGACCTCGCGACCTACTTCCCAACAGATGAGCTCCAGAAGATCGTTACTGATCCGATGAAGATCGCTGAGAAGGCAGAGGCATACTCAGTGAGCGTGCTTGTGAAAGGCTCAGGTATCCACTCACAGGCCGAAGCAGTCCGTCATGGTATCTCTCGAGGGCTCGTAGTTGAGAATGAGTCTGACAAGACTACCCTCAAGCAGGAAGGATTTCTCAAGCGTGATCCTCGATCCAAAGAGCGCCGCAAATTTGGTCTCAAGAAAGCTCGCAAGGCCCCACAGTGGAGTAAACGTTAAAAATAAACAAAGTCCCGCAAGGGGCTTTTTTGTTTGTGAAATATCAGTATAATCAATGGCATATGAACGACAACACTACTGACGAAATTGTATACGATGATGAGATTGTATCGAGTACCGAAGAGGGAATGGAGCTTGATGCACAGGCTAAAGTAAAGCAACTCAAGGACAAGATCAAGGATCTCGAAAAGGAAAAGCAGGAGTATCTCGACGGCTGGCAGCGTGCTCGTGCCGACTATGCCAACATTGTGAAGACTTCAGAGGAAGACAAAAAGCGCATGAAAGGCTTTGCCGAGGAAGCATTCATCGAAGAGCTCCTCCCGGTAGTAGATAGCTTTGGGATGGCAATGGGCAATAAAGAAGCATGGGAAAAAGTAGATGCAGGCTGGCGCACCGGTGTGGAGTATATCCATCAGCAGCTCATGAACACGCTGAACGCCCGCGGATTTGCGGTATTTGGGGCGGTATGCGAGACCTTTGACCCAATGCTTCACCAGGCAGTATCTGATACTGAAACAGAAGACACGTCTCTTGATCACACGATTGCATCAGTCCTCCAGCAGGGCTACAAACTCGGCGACAACATCCTCCGTCCAGCACGAGTGTCTGTCTACAAGGCAAAATAAGTAATATTGACTTTTGCACTATATAGTGCTATAATAAATTCAAATTTAAAAACTCAATATATGAAATTTAATGAAAAAATCGGTTTTCTTTTGACCTTTGGATGTGCCTTGATTCTTATTTGTGTAACATTCGCTCCAGGTAACAAAGAACAGGATTTCAATGCTATGTGTGCTGCAGTTGGTATGGGTGTTGCTGGTATTGGATTTCTAGCCTATCAAAAAAGACTAGAAAGAAAACCTATTATTTAAAAAACTTTAAGTCCTTACAATTACATTGTAAGGACTTTTTTATTTCACGATTTCTTTAAATACTTCTTCTGTCGCACTATCAAGTGTATCTGTCACAAATATCATGATCTCAGTCGTCAGGTCGAGGTCTTTTTTGATATTCATAAACAGGTGTTCAAATGGCTGCGGCGATATCCATACGGCATTCTTGAGACAAACAAATCCTGCCTTTTTGAGGAGATAGCGGAGTCCTTCGCGTTCGGTCTTGCGATCTTCGGGCAGATCGAGCATGACGATGCGCCATTTGCCATCCCAGTTGGGGTCAACGAGTGCGGCGTCTGACTCAAGGCTGATACTGTGGAGCTTGCGCTTGCCGTCCTTGGTCAGGCTCGCATAGGTCTGACGACCAGAGTGGTGGGTCTCGACGAGGCCGGTATCAGAGAGGCCTTTGAGTGAGCGGGTGAGGGCGTATTTGCTCGGACCCGAGACATCCATCAATTCGGTGAGTTCGGACTCGGAAATAGCCCGTTTTGAGCCCAGGAGCTTGAGGATTTTCTTGGAGTAGTTGTGGTTTTTATCACTACTTGTTGACATGGTGAAATGCTAGCACTATACTGCTCATTGTACAAGTATTTCGCGGTCGCGGAATATGCGTTGAATTGAAATTTTGAAGAAAATTTGGAATTTTACTAGCTAATCAATATAAATCAGTCAAATGGCAAAAATCATCGGTATCGACCTTGGTACTACAAACTCAGCTGTATCCATCATTGAAGGTGGTCAGCCAAAAATTATTGAAAACATCGAAGGTGCGCGAACGACCCCGTCTATCGTTGCTGTTGGCAAAGGTGGTGACCGTCTCGTAGGTCTGCTTGCAAAGCGTCAGGCAGTGACCAACCCGCAGAACACCATCTACGGTATCAAAAGATTCATGGGACACCAGTACGACGACCATGGCATGGACAAGGTGATCAAGACGTCACCATTTAAGGTCTCAAAAGGTCCTGATGGCGGCATTCTTGTAAACCTTGGTGGTAAGGACTATCGTCCGGAGGAAGTCTCAGCAATGATCTTGCAGAAGATCAAGGCAGAC
>JAMIGL010000038.1:0-3359 GCA_035905735.1 Minisyncoccota bacterium
AAACGTATTTCTGCACGAAACACATCACCATGCTTGTGCTTGGTACCCTGCCCTACTTCGATATGAATAAGTTCATCGTTCGAAAGATACTTTTCAAGTGCTGAAACTCTTTTTTCTGCATACTCACGGAGTTCTGGTGTCAATTCAATATTGGTGGCTTTGATGGTTGTGCGTGTCATAGAATATATAGGTTACTGCTAATACCTTAATTATACTATACTTTCACATACTCTTGCACTACAATTTTACAGCTATGCCTTCCAATACATTTTGTCTTTCATAACTGTCTTTTTCCCGCTCGGTTGCTTCGAGCACACCATAACCAGCCTCGACTAGGAAATTTCTGAACTCTTCCTTTGTAAAAAAAGCGTAGTATTTTTCTACCCCTTCATAACGTTCATCCGCAACCAATCCTTCGCCTTGGCCAACATAGAGAAAGAAAAACAGTTTTCCATTTGGTTTGAGAAACCGATGCATGTTTCGAAGCACCACTTTAGTATCCTCTTTAGGTATGTGCAACAAAATTGCGGATGCATATACCGCATCAAGCGATGCATCAGCGCAAGAAAATTCTCGAATATCAGAAACTATAAATGTAGCTTCGGGAACATGTACTCGTGCTTTGGCGATAAAGGCCTCCGAAAAATCTACTCCAATCACCTTATAACCAAGTTCCACAAATGTTTTCGCGTCGCGTCCGTACGCACACCCAAGATCAAGTATGGTACCGCCATGAGGGACAAGAGTGTGCAGCTTTTCAATCCAGTTCTTTTTTTGTCTATCTCGAGTCTTTTCTTCGAACTCGTCAGCATGTTCCTCATAAAACTGCTTTGTGGTATCTGTATTCATATAGACTAGTATAGTATACTTTGACGTATATGCTCAAACATCTTTACAGTCTCCTCCTTGAAATACCCAACCGACTCTACCCATTTACGACTACAGTCGATGGAAAAACACTTTCAGGCATAGATGCGTACAATGCTCGCTTACTGATATGCACCGAGAAGTTCGGCAACCCGTTTGCATGCAAAGACCTTTTTATCTACCGTGAAGCATTTCACCTCATTGGCGCACTTGTCGTTATCGCCGTTGCATATGGTATTGAAAAAATATTCACCTCACCGCTTGCGGGATTTATATTTCTCGGAATATTTGTACTTTTTATTACTGTTCAAGAAGCCTATATTCATCCGCACTTTTATCACCAGCTCTGTTGGAAAGGTGTCGCCGACTGGCTTGCATGGTGTATACCTATCGGAATATATCTTTTGTTCAGATTATAAAAAAGCCGGGCATTACTGTCCGGCTTTCATAACTAAAAACAAAAAATTTATGCGGCAAGACGCATCACTTCACGAATTGCATTGATTTCATTGTTCAGTTTCTGTGTCTCGGCTCGCGCTGCATCTGGAAAATCTTCTCCGCTAGAGGCATAGATGATCCCTCGTGAGGAATTGATGATCAGCCCATCGAGTGAGCCATACACCAGACCAGCATGAAGCGTAGCTTCAAGATCTCCACCTTGTGCTCCGATACCTGGTACAAGGATTGGCATGTCACCCACTATCGCACGAACATCAGCAAGTTCTTTGGGATAGGTCGCACCAACCACGAGAAGACAGTTATTATTTGCATTCCATGTATCAGAGACTTGTTTAGCCACATATTCATACAACTTTACTCCATCAACTCCAAGTGACTGACTCTGAACTTCATCGGATCCTTCATTTGAAGTTTTACAAAGTACGATAATACCTTTGTCCGCATGATCGAGAAACGCCTGCATAGCTACTTTTCCTAAGTACGGCTGTACAGTAACTGCATCAACACCTAGCACATCAAATGCAAAACGCGCAGACCCTAGGTTGGTATTACCAATATCTCCACGTTTGAAGTCGAGAATAATAGGAACATCAGTTGTTGCCTGAATATACTCACAAACACGCTCTAGTGCGATCATACCGTCGGTACCATACGCTTCGTAAAAGGCAGTATTGGGCTTGAAAGAGTTGGCAATATCTTTTGTGGCATCAATAATCCCCTTGCAGAACTGAAAAATAACATCAGGGTCTCCTTCCTTTTCTGAGTCTGAAGTCAAATGCTGGGGTAACTTGTCCCAAACAGGATCAAGTCCGACGCAGACAAATTTGTTTTCGGCCCACTTATGTCCAACAACTTTGATAAAATTCATACAAAAGAAGTATACAAGAAAAGCAAAATTCAGTCACCTGTTTGAACAAGTATGCTATACTCTCCGCATGCCAGGAATATTCAAAATTGCCGTAGAAGGGGTCGTCGAAAAGGATGGTCTCATACTCATCACCAAACGCTCACCCGAGCGCGATCATGCCCCAGGAGAATGGGAAACGGTCACGGGACGTGTTGAAAATGGCGAGACACTCGAAGAAGGAGTGCTCCGTGAAGTAAAGGAAGAAACAGGACTCACTGTCGCAGTGGTCAAACCATTTGATACATTTCACTTTTACCGTGGCGCGATCCGTGACGAACATCAGGGGGTTTCTTTTTGGTGCAAATATGTCAGTGGTGATGTTGTGCTCGACACGACTGAGCAGGTTGAATACAAATGGGTTACACCCGACGAAGCACTCACCTACATCACAAACGAAAATGAACGAAGAAGTATAACCATAATGAAAGAGCTTTTGTCACAATAACGCAACCGTCCAACTGCGCACACACTCCATTTCAAAACACTCCCGCAATATATGCTGGAGTGTTTTTTAAAATACGTCAACAATCTTTTATCTTATCTATCGATGCCCTCGTCTAGGAACAAGCAGGTCTACTATGAGTAAGACAACTCCTACCATAAGTAATAATTCCAGCAACGAAGATAAAATAGCAAAAGGAATAAATCCAAAAAGCCAAGCCAAGATAAATACAACCAAAAGTCCTTCTATCATATATGTGTGTGTTTTGTGGTTTGTAAATGCGGGTGACGAATCCGCTACAATATATAACGAACGAACACTTCACTTTGTAACATACTTTTTATTGACATTGGTATACAATTGTTTCGCAATTATTTTCCGATTGCAAAACGGTATGCTAATCTCAGAGTAGAAAATCTTTGAAATGAAATATATACTATGCCTTTTTCTGGCCCTCGCCCAGGTTGCGAGCGCACAGGATACCGTGGATACTCTTTTTACACCTATGCCAGATGCATGGGATAATGCCCAAGTTATGGGCACCACCACACTCGGAAACGGTGACATAGTCGTATACGGCTATGGTCAGTTCCTCGAGGAACCCGCCCCGTTACACGGATGCATTATCCGCGACGGAGAATTACTGCCCCTGCCATGGGAGATACCACCAAATACTGCGGCAAT
>JAMIGL010000039.1:0-10168 GCA_035905735.1 Minisyncoccota bacterium
CATTAGGATCAAACGATGTTGCCACCTTGTACGCACGTGCAGGATCATCACCTACCGCAACAAATATCATATCGGCAAGACCGGCTATTTCTTTGGCTTCGGGTGTGAGCGACTTTTCATCAGCAATGTTTCCAAGAAAGCAGATCTTGATACCGTCAAGTTCAAACCCATAGATAGTGTTGATGCGTTCGACACCATCAATAGTCACTGGACTTCCGGCAGCGGTGAACAAAAGGTCGCAGATCTCATAGTTGCCCGGACCATCCATGACAAACGGCACCTTATCGCCAAGTGTGACTGTCTCGGCGTCATTGCCATCAGCAATGTTGGTCGTAATGAGTGCAATATCGGCGCCAAAGCGAGAGGGCTTCTGGGTCTTGGACGGCGGATTGGTAGCAATCGTGAGATCGCCCAACGTAAGCTTGAAATACTGTTTGCCGTAATACGTAATAACCATGGATGTACTATAGCAAACTACTGCGAGCAACAAAAGTTTGATGGACTTGTCGATAGCACATATATATGGTATGTTGCTCGAGCAATAGCCTTTCGGTACTTGCATTAACAACAGCCCTTTCCGGAATAACCCCTATGCTGCACAAAATGATGCGCAGGAATCCGAAAGGTGGTTCTGTATCCTCTTTTTTGGGAGCAGATCGCCACCTTCGTGTGGCATTTTTTATTTTATTATGACAACAGAAACTACAGAAGAATTGGTAGAAACTCCTGCAATTGAAGCAGTAGTAGAAGACACTGGTCCACATCGTCCAAAAGTCGATGAGATTGTTGAAGGTACCGTGATTGCAGTTGAAAAAGCCGCAGTCTACATTGACCTTCCTCCATTTGGTACCGGTATCATCTACGGCCGCGAATTCATCGCAGTGCGTGACCTCCTCAAAAAGACCAACATCGGCGATGTGATCAAAGCAAAGGTTGTGGACGCTGAGAACGAGAATGGCTACACCGAGCTCTCCCTCAAAGAAGCAAAGCAAGCACTCATCTGGAACGAAGCAGAGCTTGCGATCAAGGCACACACTATCTTTGAACTCACCGTCAAGGATGCGAACAAAGGTGGTCTCATCATTGACTGGCAGGGTGTATCAGGATTTCTCCCGGCGTCACAGCTCAAGCCTGAGCACTATCCTCGCGTAGAAGACTCTGACAAGGACAAGATCTTCCGTGAGCTCAAGAAACTCGCAGGCACCAAGCTTGCGGTCATGATGATCTCTGCAAATCCAAAAGAAGGCAAAATCATCTTTTCTGAAAAGGAATCAAATCCTGAAGAGCGCAAAGAAGTCATCAGCAAGTACAACGTAGGCGACGAAATCGAATGCGAAGTTACTGGTATCGTTGACTTTGGTATCTTTCTCAAGATTGAGGACGGCCTCGAAGGACTCGTCCATATCTCTGAACTCGACTGGGGCCTCGTGGAAGACCCACGTTCAATGTTCAAGCTCAAGGACAAGGTGAAAGCAAAGATCATCGACATCAAGGATGGCAAGATCTCCCTCTCAGTCAAAGCCCTCAAGGATAACCCTTGGAAAGCATTTGAAGGTACTCTCAAGAAAGGCGACACTGTCAAAGGTGTAGTAATCAAGTACAACAAGCACGGTGCACTCGTCTCGATCCGAGAAGGTGTGGCAGGACTAGTCCACCACTCAACATTCGGATCTGAAGAGAAGCTCCGCGCAGAACTTCAGCTCGGCAAGACCTACTCATTCACCGTGACACTCTTTGAACCAAAAGAGCAGCGCATGACACTCGCCTACGGCGAAGTGAAAGAGACTAAAGCAGAAGAGAAATAATCTCGACTGACGAATATAAAAATCCCGGAGTAATCCGGGATTTTTATATTCGTCAGTTGTATTGGTTCATGATTTCTTCAAACGTGCTCGTCGGGAGGAGTTTTATAATCGAGAGTGCCTTTTCTATTCCCTGTGCCTTGAGCTCTGCTTCAAACGGTGCGAAGTCTGACAACAGATACGTCTCAAATCCGTTTGGTGGTGCAATGCGCGGTACTAGCTCCTCATGCACCGGACGTACTCCGACACGGATGCGAAAGAAATCCTTGGTGCCAAGATGGTCTATCACGCTTTGGACACCGTTGTGCCCGCCGGCACCGCGCGCAAATGAACACTTCACTTCACCAATAGGGATATCCACATCATCATAGACAACCACAATAGGAAGCTCAGGATATTGCTTGTGGAGCTTTGCAGCAGCCTTGCCACTCTCGTTCATAAACGTGTCAGGCTTTGCAAGTACAAGCCCCTCCCATCCTGATACGGCTGCATCAAAGACCGACTTCTTTTCAAAGACCAGCTCATATGCAGACGCAAGAGCATCAAGTACCATACAACCAACATTGTGACGATGGCTAGCATATTTTGCACCAGGATTTCCAAGACCGATAACTATCATCCCTCTATTAAACAACAAAAAGCATTTCTTGTCCCGCACCCCAAAATCGTTTATACTTGCGCTATTCATGGAACCTTCCGTACAAGTACCCCCTGTCAAACCGCCGTTTAAAACACGCCTCTGGTCTTTCGTCGAAAACCTCCTGTACCTTGCAGGAGCAGTTGGTCTCGCACTACTCATCCAAACGTTTGTTATACGGCCCTTTATCGTCAGTGGCACATCAATGGATCCGATCATCCAAAACGGTCAGTATATCTTGATTGACCAAGTCACCTACCGCTTCACCAAGCCTGAGCGCGGTGATGTGATCGTGTTTCGATCACCCCCTGAACCACAGAAATACTATGTAAAACGCATTGTCGGACTACCTGGTGACACTGTCACGATCACGGACCGAGTGGTTACGATCACCAACGAAGCACATCCGGAAGGATTCATTCTTGATGACTCATTTATCACCCATCGCTCATCGAGCAACTACATGACCACCGTCGTAACGGAGGGCAACTACTTTGTGATGGGTGACAACCGCGGAGGAAGCTATGACAGTAGGTCATGGGGACTTCTTCCTGAAGAAAATATCCGCGGACGCGCATTGCTCCGGCTTTTACCAGTATCCAAGATAGATTATTTACCAGGCAAAGTAACGTTTTTAGAACAATAATCCCATGAAAAAGCCATCACAAGACATTGCAAGCCCAAAAGGTATGCGCGATATTATCGGAGAGGACTACTACAAGTTCCAGGGATTCTTTGAAAAAGCACAAGAAGTAGCTGTGTATTATGGGTTCAAACCAATCGAAACACCCATCCTCGAACACGAAGAAACCTTCACCACCAGTATCGGTGTTGGCACTGATGTTGTCGACAAAGAAATGTACACACTCAAAACAAAAGGTGGTGATCATCTAGCAATGCGTCCTGAGCATACTGCAGGCCTCATGCGTGCATATATCGAACATGGTATGCAGAGTACCCCACAGCCAGTACTCCTCTATCACTCCGGCCCGGTCTTTCGTCATGATAAGCCACAGAAAGGCCGCTACCGACAGTTTTATCAGTTTGATGTCGATGCACTCGGCAGCGAAAAAAGTATTCTCGACGCACTCGTGATCAAGACAATCTATACAATGCTTGAGGAAGCAGGTGCCAAAAACCTCTCAGTCACCATCAACTCTATCGGCGACAAAGATTCACGACCTGCATATCTCAAAGAACTCACTGCGTATTACAAAAAGCACATAAGCAAGCTCGCACCGATTGATCAGGAACGCCTCAAGACCAACCCGCTTCGTATTCTTGATTCAAAAGAAGAAGCAACCAAACTCATCAACCAGGATGCCCCTGAGTCAATCAGCTATCTTTCTCCGGCAGGCAAGCGCCACTTCAAAGAAGTACTCGAGGCACTGGACGAGATGAACATTCCGTATCAGATCGACAAACTTCTCGTACGAGGACTCTCCTACTACACCCACACGGTATTTGAAATCATTGAAACAGATGAGAACGGGAGCAATATCACGATTGCAGGCGGAGGCCGATATGACTATCTCGGACGACAGCTCGGTGCCAAAAAAGACATTCCTGCAATGGGAGGCTCCATCGGGATGGATCGTATTATCGAACGTCCATGGTTCAAAGACCTTTCACCTCGTATCCTCAAGAAACCAAAAGTATATTTTATTCAAGTCGGTCTTGATGCCAAACTCAAAAGCCTCAACGTGATTGAAATACTCCGCAAGGCACACATACCAATCATTCAGTCCCTCTCCAAAGACTCCCTCTCGGCCCAACTCGGCGTTGCTGAGAAGTCAGGCGTACCATACACGATCATCTTTGGTCAAAAAGAAGCAATGGAAGGCAGTGTGATTGTACGCAACATGGAGACACGATCACAAGATACCGTGCAACTATCTGAGCTCAACACTTATATCAAGCATCTCAAGTAAGCCATGACAGCGATTGTTCAATCCCCTGACCCTGTATTGCGACAAACAGCAGTACCTGTAGCAAAGCAGGATATCGGTACACCAGCATTTCAGAAAATCATCACATCAATGCGAGAAGCGCTCGCTGAGCAAGAAGACGGTGTAGCTATCGCAGCCCCACAAATCGGTGAGAGTATTCGCGTCTTTGTCGTTGCGGCACGAGCATCCAAACAACTCACTGGTGACACTGTGTTTATCAACCCTGAGTTTGTCCGTCTCGGCAAAGAAAAGAAGGAACTCTCCGAAGGATGCCTCTCAGTGAGATGGAAGTACGGCACCGTGAAGCGCGCGACCACTGCGACCGTGCGTGCATTGAACATCGACGGCAACGAATTCGTCATGAGTGCCCGCGGACTGCTTGCACAGATCTTTCAGCATGAGATCGACCACCTCGACGGCACACTCTTTATCGACAAGGCAAAGCATCTCGAGGACATGCCACCGGTAATCTCAAAATGATATGAAAATCGCCTTTTTCGGAACACCACCATTCACGATACAGTTTTTGGATACACTCACTGATGCCGGATATGCCCCCTCACTCATCGTGACCAACCCTGATCGTCCGGTCGGACGTGGCATGGTGCTTACCTCACCCGAGCCAAAAGTCTGGGGTGATACGCATCATATCAACGTTATCCAGCCTGAGAAGCTTGATGCGGCATTTATTGAAAAGCTCACACAAGATGACTGGGATCTCTTTATTGTTGTTGCCTACGGCAAGATTATGCCCCAGGCACTCCTGGATATTCCCCGCCTCGGATCCATCAACGTACACTATTCATTGCTGCCAAAGTATCGAGGTGCGACCCCTGTTGAGTCAGCAATACTTGCAGGTGACACGATGACCGGCATCTCTATCCAACAGATGCAGCTCAAGCTCGACAGTGGACCAGTCTATACCAAAAGCGAGATAGCTATCGCACCTGATGATACAACACCGACACTCCGTCAGAAGCTCAACGACGAAGCAGTGCGTCTGCTCATTCCTACTATCCAGGGTATCGAGTACGGGTCGCTCATACCTGCTGAACAAGACCATGCAGCCGCAACATTCACGACCAAAATTAGAAAAGAGGATGGTAAGCTCGACCTCACTGATGACCATATCATCAATCATCGCAAATACCGCGCATACGCAGGGTCTATCGGCACGTACTTCATGGCACAAAAAGACGACAAGGACATCCGCATGAAAATCAAAACTGCCCATTTCGATAATGGACAGTTTCTGATCGATGAAGTCATTCCAGAGAATGGAAAGCCTATCAGGTTTCCCGAAGGACTCTAACTTCGGAATCCTCTCACGATATTCTTGAGTTTCTGTGCACCACGGCGAAAGAGTGTCTGTTTGCGACCTTTGGCATCATTGAGCGCACGGGAAATCTCATCGCGCACATCATCGATTGCCTCGTACAGATCAGCTTTTTCTGAAGTTGCGCGATACTGTTTGCCAAGCGGAGTGATGACATTGACCTCGGCAACATAGATGTCACCGCTTTTGTGATGTGAGGTAGTCTTGCCTATTTCAACATTGACGACAGCATCACCTTCAGTAAACTTGGTGACCGTCCGAAGGCGCTTTTCGGTATAGTCTTTCAAGGCCGGTGTAAGCTCAAGGTTTGTGGATTTGATTGAAATATTCATACCCTTTCAGTATACCACCTTCCGAGACGGACTACGCAGTAAGTACCATCATGATATTAGTACTTCCTGACACACCAAACGGTACTCCTGCAGTCACCACAAAGCGATCCTTTGGCGCAAGGAGCTCAAGATCAATAAGTTTCTTGCCGAGTGAGAGCGCAAGCTGGTTGCTCGCACTGAACGGCTTTGTAATGAACGGATAGCATCCGTATGAAAGGAGCAGCTGTCTGAGTACCTGCTCATGCGGAGTAAATGCGATCACTGGCTGCTGCGGACGATACCGTGCGACCATCCGAGCGGTAGAGCCTGTCTCGGTAAGCGCAACGATAACCATCGCACCGACATCTTCGGCATTGTGCACCACAGAGGAACTCACTGAGTCTACGATATCGTTCGTACGCACTTTATGACGACGATGTGTACCGATGGTTCCTTCTGCCTCACGTGCAACGTTTTGCATCACCTGCACTGCCTCAACAGCAAACGAACCAAGTGTTGTTTCTTCGGAGAGCATGACCGCATCAGCACCATCAAAGATAGCATTTGCCACATCAGAGACTTCCGCACGGGTCGGTACTGGAGCATGAATCATGCTTTCAAGCATTTGTGTTGCCACGATCACCGGCTTACCGACTTCATTACATTTGCGAATGATCATTTTCTGAAGCCCAGGTACTTTTGCAGGACCAACCTCAACCGCAAGATCCCCGCGCGCAACCATAAGCGCATCACTTGCAGCGATGATTGCGTCAATGTTCTCAATCGCTTCTTCGGTCTCAATCTTTGAAACAATCATTTGCATACCACCCGCTTCTGCGATAAGCGCACGCAAATCCTGTACGTCTTTTGCGGTACGGACAAATGAAAGCGCGATAAAGTCTACCCCGAGCTCAAGTCCAAGCTTCAAATCCTCACGATCTTTTTCCGTCAACGCTTTGATTGAGAGGTATGCGCCAGGAATATTAACTCCTCGACGACCTTTCGTCGTACCACCTATTTCAACTGTTGTATAAATATCAGTACCTTCTACTCTATCTACTTTCACACGCTTTTTACCATCATCGAGCATGAGGATCATCCCCGGCTTGATGTCTTTTTTGATGTACGGATAGTTGAAGTACACCTTGTCTTTGGTACCGATACATTTCTTGCCAGTGAGTATCAGCTGCTCTCCGGCGACAAGCTCAACTGTTGGTGTTTCAAAGTCCCCGATACGGATTTTTGGACCGGAAAGATCCTGCAAAATAGCTACCGGAAGCTTCTCTTGCTTGGAGACAGCGCGAATAGTCTTGATACGAGCAGTATGCCCGGCATGATCATCATGACTCATGTTGGTACGCGCCACAGATATCCCTGCCCGCAAAAGCGCGCGAAACGCTTCTTTGCTCTCTGATTTTGGACCGATAGTTGCGACGATTTTGGTTTTGATAGTGTTTTTATTAGGAAATGAATGCATAAAATGGCAAGTTGTTCTGACTGATAAAGCCCTATAGTATAGCCTTATGGAGAAGATAATCGCAATAGCTGGGCTCGTAGTGTTCTTTTGGTATGCAATCCCCCACATTTCCAGGGGCGAATGGATTGCTCCAACAGCAGCACCTTATGAGCACTGGGCATTTGAATATGCCGCACCTAGCTCACGAGAGCTCCTTGCCACCCCTCCAGAAGGCTATGGATGGTTTCGATTTGACGGATGGAACAACCCGCCACTTGAAGGCCGACCACTCTAAAGATTGAAAATACTGCACTGAAATGGTATAGTTTCCCCGTTCTTCACAAAAGACTCCTTGAAACGAGGTTCAAATCCTATCAAGGGAGCACAAATAACATTCCCCTGTAGCTCAGCGGTAGAGCAGTCGCCTGTGGAAAGGTTGTTAATGGTATACTTGATTGAGTATGCCAGAGGCCCGAACCTATGCCGATCGAGCCGCCTATATGCGCGAGGCTGTGAAAAAACGAAGAATTAAGCTTCGTTCCATGGCCCGTGAATACAAAGGTGGCCGATGTGAAATTTGTGGATACAACAAATGCGGCCGCGCACTTTCATTTCATCATCTTGATCCTAAACAAAAAAGTTTTGGAGTTTCAGATAAAGGACTTACCCGTTCATGGGAAAAGACCAAAACTGAAATTGATAAATGTATTTTATTGTGCGCGAACTGTCATATGGAAATCCACGACGGCATTACGCAGCTTCCCGATCGAAAGACGGGTCGAAAAACGAAGTGAATTGACTGGAAGTCCTGGTCACACAGGATAATCAGCAGCCAAGTCCTGAGAGTAATCGAAGGAAAGGTTCAGAGACTATCTCGTAAAGAGAGTACTCCGACATATTGTCGGCGGAAGCGCTTCGCACCCACACTTCCCTATTTTTAAAATATGGAAACGGGTGATGATATAGTCCATGCCCGCAGTAATGCGAGAATAAATGTAAGCGATTGGTCGTAGGTTCGAATCCTACCGGGGGAGCCAGTAAAGACAAATAAAAAAACCGTAACACTAAAAGTGCTACGGCCTGTAATCAATCGTTATACCTAACGACATGGCTGCCCTGTTGTTATACTGTATCCTGAATTGGTTAAACATCCATCAGGTAGCACCGAGGGTAACACAGTAAATGGATGACCAGATACTGCGTCAATAATGACGCCATTTGGAATACTCCAAATGCCTGACCCATCCACCGCCCCAACTACCAGTTGAATGGTGAATGTGGTAGTACTTATTCCATCTTTGTAAAGCATATTTCCATCTTGGCTATATTGCCATGGAACTTGATACGCCTCCTCCCCATCATTTGCAGTGACATCGCCTATTGATGAAGTAACTGCATTGGTTGGATGTAAGGCAATGCCAACAATAGGTTTGTTGGTTTGTTTATTCACAATCTGTGCAGCTATCAGCGTTCCAGAAGGTATGTTTTTAGCATCCCATTTCACATTGATAGTTTGCCCTGCCCTAAATACTTCTCCACCATTTGGCGAAACAATTGTTAGACTAGGTGTATTTGATGTTACATCTTTTTTGCAAGCAAACATAAGAGATGCTATGCAAGATACCAGTAATACTTTTTTCATTTTTGTCGTTTTGAGTTAAAGATATTTTTTCTCATATATCGTAACATATATTACTTGACTTGTCAATGATTCTGTGCTATTATAAATCTAAGATTCGCTCTTTGAAATAGAGTGTTTTTGAGGAGATATGTTAGTTGATCTGAGCTTCCCTATTGGAGTTGAGATCAACTAATACAATCACCTCTTAATAACAAGCTATGAACACAACTACTGACTTTCTTAAGTATACCGAATACTATATTTGGTGGTTCATGAATTGCTCACAGAATGTGAGTATGGATCAACTGATAGAAGATATAGATCCAATGGTTTTAAAGCTAAAACAGATCTATCAAGAAACGGGTACTTTTTACAAAGAACTTACTACTCTTGAAGAGATTCAACTTTCTGGTTATAAAGTTTCTTTCTATGAAAATATGAAGGAGATGGATAAACACTTGGAAGAAGAATTCCAAAGGGAGCTGCAGTACGAGCTTAAGAAAGAAATGGACAAGGACTCCAAAGATTATTGGGATAATTACTATCGTGAGTACTGGAGAAAACAGTACTGTGCATAAGAATTGTTCCGAACATTATAGCCTCACATATTGTGGGGCTTTTTTATTTCAAGACATTCCGAACATCCTCTAACGTTCGGAGCAAAATAAAACGTCTAAAATACGTTGCTAAATATAGAGTAGAATGTCTGAAATCTCGTACCTGTAAATAGGGTTCGAACTAAAGGAGTATCTTTCTTGCAAAATCACGGATTATGACAAGAGTCTTCTTTTGTTTATCATTCGCTATTTTGTGTACATTCTCAATTATTGACTCCAGTGTATCGAGATTTTGTTCCTTACTAACGAGTGGTGTAATTGTAATATTAGAATCTATAAATTTGTTTTGATACTCATAGAGTACCGCTTCAAGTGGACTGTCGTTCTTTCGAGCAAGCTTTTTTATTGAGTTAAAAATAAAACCAATAAAAAAATCAATACGGTAATTTTCATCGACCTTAATCTTATTTGGATTGTAACCGATAGTTCCTTTCGGTAA
>JAMIGL010000040.1:0-8138 GCA_035905735.1 Minisyncoccota bacterium
GGTGACAAAAACGCAATCCAGTCTCGACGCATTACCGCTGAGGATATTGCGCGTCTCAAGCAAGACATCATCGACTACGACACCTTCATCAAAGACGGATCATGGATGCAGCGACCATGTTGCGCCAAGACTTATGGAGCTGGCGGTGCGTGCGAATACTGCGCTCTGGCAAAGCGTTTTGGGCTATATTTGAATGCAAAATAACTCTTCCGTCAAATAGTTTGAACCAAGATTTTGTGATATACTAAATCATCAAATAATCATTGATTTTAAAGGCTTTTAGGACAATATTCATGGCAAAGAAGGGAAGTGAGAATTCATACGGTGCAGATCAGATTTCGGTCCTTGAAGGGCTTGAGCCGGTACGCAAGCGCCCTGGTATGTACATCGGTACGACCGGTGTTGATGGTCTCCATCACCTCGTCTGGGAAATCTTTGACAACTCTCGCGATGAAGCGATGGCGGGGCATGCAGATCGTATTGAGGTCACACTCCTGCCTGATGGGTCAGTGCGTGTTGCTGATAACGGCCGTGGTATTCCGACTGGGGTAAACTCTAAATCAAAAGTCTCTGCACTCGAGCTTGTGATGACAGTGCTTCACGCCGGTGGTAAGTTTGGTGGTGACGAGTCTGGCTACAAGGTTTCCGGTGGTCTCCACGGTGTTGGCGCATCAGTGGTGAACGCACTTTCTGACCATACTCGTGCCGAAGTCCATCGCGAAGGTGCAATTTTTGTACAGGAATATGAGCGCGGTGTCGTGAAGGCTCCGGTCAAAAAGATCGGTAAGTCCGAGCATAATGGTACGATCATTACCTTCAAGCCTGATGCGACTATTTTCAAGGAAACGGTAGAGTTTGATTTCAAGACTATTGTTGACCGACTCCGTCAGCAGGCATACCTCGTCAAGTCGCTTCGGGTGACTATTATTGACGCGCGGAGTGTTGATGCGAAAGTTGATGCGACATCGACCTACTGGTTTAAAGACCAGGGATTTGAGGCGCCATCTATCACGTACTACTTTGAGGGCGGACTTCGTTCACTTGTGCGTCACTACAATGAGCACCAAAAGCCAATTCACTCATCGATCTTTTATTTTGAAAAAGAAGTCGACAATGTCGGTGTTGAAGTTGCACTGCAGTATGTCGATGATATCAGCTCTCGCATCGTGCCATTTGCCAACAATATCTACAACTCAGAAGGCGGAACACATATCACCGGGTTCAAGACAGCCCTTACTCGTCTCATCAATGCGTACGCCAAGAAAAACAATCTCGTCAAAGAAGCTGATGGTGCATTCTCTGGCGATGACGTGCTTGAGGGTATCACTGCGGTTGTGTCGGTGAAGCTTCCTGAGATTCAGTTTGAAGGGCAGACCAAATCAAAGCTTGGTTCAACTGAAGCACAAGGAGCAACTGCAGCCGCGTTTGGTGACGGATTTTCAACATTCCTTGAGGAACACCCTGATGAAGCAAAGGCTATCATCATGAAAGTGCTCCTTGCGCTTCGTGCGCGCAAAGCCGCAAAGGCTGCCAAGGACTCCATCATTCGAAAGGGTGCACTCGAAGGGATGACATTGCCGGGCAAGCTTGCTGACTGCCAGACCAAGGATGCAAGTGAGAGTGAAGTCTTCATTGTGGAGGGTGACTCAGCCGGTGGTACTGCAAAGATGGGGCGTGACCGACGTACCCAGGCTATTCTTCCGCTTCGAGGTAAAATCCTCAACGTTGAGCGTGCACGTCTCGACAAGATGCTTGCTTCTCAGGAGATCAAAAATCTCGTGATTGCGATGGGCGCATCGATCGGTGACACCTTTGATATTGAGAAAATGCGGTATCACAAGATCATCATTGCGACTGATGCGGACGTTGACGGCTCACACATCACGACACTTATCATGACATTGTTTTATCGGTACTTCCGCCCAATCATTGATGCCGGATATATCTACATCGCGCAGCCACCACTCTACAAGATCAAGAAAGGTAAGGAGCTTCACTATGCATATACCGATGAAGACAAAGAGAGGATTCTCAAAAGCCTTGGTGCGACGGATGTCCAGGCCATTGATGATAGTGGTGAGAACAATGATGAAGAAGAAGTTGATCCAGATGCAACCCCTGCCGCTGCTGCCAAAGCCGCAGCTCGTCAGAGCAAAATTTCAATTCAGCGATATAAAGGTCTCGGTGAGATGAATGCCGATGAGTTGTGGGAGACGACTATGGATCCTGCTCGTCGCATCCTCAAGCAGGTGCGTATTGATGATGCCGAAGAAGCAAACAAAATCTTTGACATTCTCATGGGTAGCGAAGTCGCTCCGCGCAAGAGTTTCATTCAGTCCAACGCCAAGCTCGCAAATCTCGATATCTAAATGATGGTAAAAAAAATCCTCCGAATGTTCGGAGGATTTTTTTTACGGCATGAGTTGTTTGAAAAAGGTTTTGATGGTTGCGATGAATCCTTCGCCATCAAGATGGGTCGGCGACTTGCTTGCCGATTGTTGTTCTTTGGGAAGCTGTGTCGTACCGTAGGCGACAAGGACCGTGTTGTCTTTGAGTGTTCCCTTTGTGCTCGGGAGGTCCACATGGCCGATGCGTATCGGAATCTTGAGGATTGTCTTTGCAACGCTTTCGGTTGCGGGAAGTCGTGATCCACCACCAATAATGACGGCACCCGCAGGGAGAAGTCCACTCCGACCGATCTTTTTGAGGTATTTGTCGATCAGTTCAAAAATATCAGAGAGTCGAGCCTCAATGATGTCGTCGAGGCGTTTTTTGGAAATACTTTGGAAGTTTACAGCACCGAGCTTCACACTCTCTGCTTCTTCAGGGGTGATGCGCATGCCAAGTGCGATGTCTTTGGTAATATCGAGTGATCCAATGCCAAAGACATGGAGTGAAATAAATGTATTGTTCTCAAAAATGGCAACAGAGGTTGTTTCAGCGCCGATATCAATAAGGATGCAGCCGAAGTTTCGCTGCAGGGTGGACAGGAGAAGTGACTCTGCGGCAATAGGTGTTGCGGTATATCCGGTGACTTTGATACCGGCTTGTGAGGTGACGGAAAGTAAATCTTCGAGATGTTGTTCTAGAACGGTAATAAAAAGTACTTTTGCTTCAAGTTTGAGACCTTTTATTCCTTCGGGGCGTGTCGGAAGCTCGTGTCCATCAACCTTAAAGAGGGTCGGGAATGCATGGAGTATCGTTTTGTTTTTCAGGTCGAGCGTTTTTTCGGCGTCTTCGATTGCTTTTTCGATATCAAGTTTGCCGATGATACTGTCTGCGCGAGTCGTAATGGCGGCACCGTTGCCATAGATACTTTCAAGGCCGATACCTCCAATCGAAATTGTTGCTGACTTGATGCGCTGTCCGCTTTCGCGTTCGGCATTCGCAATCGCACGCTTGAGTGAGAGAGCTGCTTCATCTCTGTTTATGATATAGCCATGCTTCATGCCGCGTGTATCGGATGTCCCTATGCCAAGCACTCGCATGATGCCTGACTCAGTCGGGGTGGTGTCAAGAACCACAACGCGGGTTGTAGTAGTACCAATATCAATGCCGACGAGGATTTTTTGCTTCATGCTGTGAGGGGGTTTCGAAGTAACGCTTCAGGTAGAATTGTTCCTTGCTCTCCATTGTACTCCCATGAGTGTAACCTTTCAAATGCAGCATGCTGTGAATCACCACAAAGCACATGTATTGCTCAGGTGTCATGCCAAATTCTTTGTGTTGGGAACGTATCACGCTTTTACACAGGATGATCTCACCGCTTGATTTGGAGAGTGGAAATGAGAGCGTGTTGGGAACATAGTCTTTGTTTCGTCGTTCGATATTGATCTTTTGTGCGACCGCAGGTGTGACATAAGCTATCGAGAGCTCGTACTTCTTGCCGAGGATTGCGTCCTTCAAAGCAGCAAACGGCACGCCAGGAAGGGTGCCGTTTGCAGTGACTGTCAGTGTGTTTGTTTCAAGTACAGCCATGAGTGGGAAAGATGACTACATCTTGCCGAGCTTTTTGAGATGCTCGACTTCGTCACGACGGGTGAGGCGGCGGAGCTTCATGTTCTTTTCGGCAAGCTTTGAAGTAGGGCGGTTTGCGTAGCGGTTGAGCTTCACCTTCGGGATGATGCCTGACTCGATCATTTTGCGTGAAAAACGGCGGATGAGACTCATCGCGTTTTCATGGTTGTTGCGCTTCAATTCAATGTTGGTCATTGTCATATGTCCGGCTATCCTACCACGCCAGGATAATTTGCGCAATATGAGCAGTTATTAGATTCGCTCTGGATTCTGCTCAATCTGGTGGGGGAATTTGAGGGATTCAAGGAATGCCGCAAGGGTGATGCCTTCCTCTTCGACATAGGTGGTCGGAACTTTGAGTATCCATGATAGGCATACTTTCATACTACCCATTGTTACTCGGCGAGCAGGCAGCATCGTTGCTTCGGTGGTGGCGAGGAATTCCTGGACGCGCTCGATGATGGCGAGGCGGTGTCCTTCTGGGACAGTGATGCTTATCTTGATAAGTGAGCCAAACGGTGGGTAGCCAAGCTCTCGGCGAACAGCGAGCTCGTCATGGATGATGGCATTGATCTTTTGTGTTTCGAGTTGGTTGATCAGGGTGAAGTCCGCATTTCTGGTGAATATAAGTACGCCGTTTTCAGCGCGTTCGTTGCAGTTCATCACCAGTCGCATGACATGTTCGAGAGTATAGAGTGATGGGACGGAGAGTAGTCGGTCAAAAAAAGGCAGCAGACAATACTCGATACCTTTGAGATACGGAAGAACTTTTGCCGTACCAATCACAACGACAAACTTTCGCGCAGCAACACTTTCTATCAATGACTCGATGTCTTTGGTATCAGGTGTGAGGTTGTCATCAACCGTGATGATGGCATCTGCTCCGACAAGCTCTGCTATTGCGTCACGGATACTTTCGGTGCCGATTGCAACCGGAGTAATGTTCCAGCTCTGGCAGTAGGTGCATGTATGGGTTGCCGCAAGGGTGTCACCACAATGGGTACAGATGAAGCTTCGCATAGAGGTTCCTCCTGGTTGTGTTTTGGCACGCAGTACCATCGGCAGAGTGCATGAAGGACATTGGACAATGCTGCCGCAGTCACTGCATCGTGAGAGTGGTGCGATACCTTTGTGACTTGCATAGATAAAGATGCGACGCTTTTTTGCCTCTGCATGTTTGATGGTCTCCATCACTTCGCGGGGAAGTATGGTGCGATACGACTCACATGGTACAACGCGCAGTTTGTCAGGAATAAAGGTTCGTGGAAGGTGGGTTGATCCGAGTCGCTCGAGTGTTTCAAAGCGCGGAAGCGTATCACCCCATAGTATTGATGCATTTGTTTCGCGCCCAAGATGCAAGAGGAATATTCTGGTGTCTATAGCATAGCGGTCGCTGGTTTTGTAGAGGTTGCTGCTTTCATCCTCGAGGATGATGGTGCCGATGTCATTGCGGGGAACAAATGAAAATCCCGGGGTTGCAAATATGATTACCGGACGGTCTGACTGTTTCAGTGCAACAAATGATGCACGCAAGTTTTTCTTGGTCATTTTGCTGTGAAGGGTGATGACATGTTTGCCGATACCTTTCTCCAATGCTTGTTGCCAAAGCTCGAGTGATCGGATTGATGGTGCGACGAACAGTACGCTTTCTTTTGCGGCAAATGCAGTCCGTATGGTGCGCTTGTATGCATCGATACGCTCTGCGGTTGTACCAATCTGTACTGACTCAACTTCTTTTGATGCGCCCGCTCGGGGATTTGCGAGCAGCTCGAGCGTCTTTTCACCGCTCATATATTCAAACAGCATGTGGGGTACGACACTTGCAACAACGGCACCGATAGGGGTCAGTGTGGCGAGCGATGTTTCTTGTGCGGCATGGACGAGCTCAGTGAGACGCGGTGCGCTTCCGATGATACCTGTAATTTTCTTGAGAGAAAACTTGGCATGTTTGATCATGGACTTTGCTTGTGCAAGTGGTGTTGCATCCACAACAATACCGGTGATGGTGGTCCGGTTGAAGGGGATTGCCACCAGGCATCCTGACTCGACTGGCTCGCTTGCGTAGTAGGAGAGTACATCAAAAGGGATGCCGCGGCTGATAGGAATGATGGTGAGGAGATACATACTTCTTTACATTGCTTGTAGGGTCACTATACTATAGTGCATCATCATGTGGAAACTTCCCGGAAGCAAAAAAATAGGTATTGATTTGGGTACGACCAATACGCTTGTATTTGTTGCTGGATCGGGGATTGTCCTCAATGAACCGACCGTTGTTGCTGTCAGCCGGGTATCAAAATCCGTCGTCGCAATAGGCACTGAAGCCAAAGAAATGATCGGAAAAACACCTGACGATGTTGTTATTTATCGTCCAATGCAAGACGGTGCCATTGCTGACTATGCGACGACGTATGCAATGCTTCGTCATTTCATTACCAAAGCACTCGGTCGCACCACACTCTGGAAGCCGGAAGTCCTCGTATCGGTGCCTGCCGGTATTAGCTCGACCGAGCGCCGGGCGGTGATTGAGGCGACGGTGAAAGCCGGCGCAAAGAATGCATTTGTGGTGAAGGAGCCTATTCTTGCCGCACTTGGTGCAGGTATCTCCATCAACGATGCGCGCGGCTGCATGATTATCGACATTGGCGGCGGGACGACTGATGTCGCCGTGATATCACTCGGGGGAGTCATTGCATCAACGTCGGTCAAATGTGCAGGTATCAAAATAGATACTGCCATCATCGACTACATTCGTCGTGTATATAATGTGGCGATCGGCGAGCAGAGTGCCGAAGAATTGAAAAAGAACCTCTGCTCCGCGCTTCCTGTCTCACCTGATGTCAAAGGTGAAGTAAAGGGGCGAGATACGGTGACAGGGCTTCCAAAGACACTTACCGTCTCGACCAACGAGCTTGCAAAGGCTATCGACTATGAGTTGAAGCTTATGATCAAGGCCATCAAGACCGTGCTTGAGGCTACTCCTCCTGAGCTTGCCTCCGACATCATTGATCATGGCATTGTGATGACTGGCGGGACGAGCCAGCTTGCGCATTTGCCTGAGCTTATCGAGCAGCAGACCGGGGTGAAGGTGCGCATTGCCGATGATCCACTCTACTGTGTCGTAAGAGGTACCGGTATTTTGCTAACTCATTTGAATGACTACAAGCGATCTATTCTCGCCAAAAAATAACATGCAGAAAAAAGATATCGTCCTTCATCATCCGCAACGCACGTTTTTGATTCAGGGAGATGAGTCCCGCTTTGAAGCATTGCTCGCTTCGTATATCGTTTCAGACCCGATGACGCAGTCGCTCATGGTCCCGCGCTTCACGATGGATCATGCACGCACTGTGGTGACGCTTATGAATGAGGGTACGGGGCATGATCGGGTATTCCTTATTTATTTTTCATTCTTTACTCCCGATGCAGCGCATGTGCTCCTCAAGACGCTTGAAGAGCCGGATATGAACACGACTATCATATTGATGACGCCGTATCCGTATACGACACCCAAAACAATCCGCTCCCGCGTCCGACTCATCTCTACGGGCATGATTGCATCTGAAAAGGTTGGCCTTACCCGTACTGCGGCATTGGCTCATATCAAAAATGAGTTTGGTGGTGACAGTGATGAAGAGGCTGCGACACGTCGTGCAAAAGGGATTCAGTTTCTTGACTCGCTTGAGCTCACGGTGCGTGCCGTACCTGCAAAGGCGCGCTATGTCTATGAGGCCAAACATATGCTCTTTGCGGCAAACCTCCCGACCAAGTTTGTCCTTGAGTACGCAGTCTCGATGGTGCTCTAGTTACTCATGCTATACTCATTTTTATGTACGATTTGAATCCATTTAAAACAGAAGCAAAACAAGCCGAAGCATGGCTTACCAAAGAATATAGTCAGCTCCATACAGGTCGCGCCGCACCTGTGTTGCTTGACGGGGTCCAGGTTGAGTCATATGGCTCATACCAGCCGCTCAAGAATGTGTCATCGGTATCTATCGAAGACCCAAAGACCCTTCGCGTGCTCCCGTGGGATAAGGGCGCTATCAAGGATATTGAGCGCGCACTGTATGCCGCCAACCTTGGCTTTTCTATTGCGGTTGATGATGCGGGTATCCGTG
>JAMIGL010000041.1:0-4809 GCA_035905735.1 Minisyncoccota bacterium
AACGGTCACCAAGCGTCGCGCCAATATCGGGCGTGATGTGAAGCGTGGTGACAAGCCTGCAATCCTCGAGGATGCTGCACTTGCGCGTGTTGAGGCTGCACTTGAGGCAGGACAGCTCGCAAATACCGTCACACTCACCGAAGAAGAGCACAAAGTCGTGCGTCTACTCAACCTCCTCACAATCAAGAAATTCCTCTATGGGCTCAACAAGCGCTCAGGCGCGTCAAACCTCGATGAGAGCGACCCGATCAAGTTCAAAGAGCTCACTGATGTCATTGAGGCGAGTGGTGCCGGATGGGTACTCATTGATGCCAAGATTGTGGATGAGCTCAAAGACTTTGAAGGCGAGGAACGCAAGGAAATGCAGCAAGCATTGCTCGGCGACAACCTCTCGCCAGAAGCAATAGCTGAGGCCGATGGTATCAACAACCTCATCACCGCAGCATACAAGCTCCTCGGACTTGAGACATTCTTTACGACTGGTGAGGATGAGACTCGTGCATGGACGATAGCAAAGGGGAGTACTGCACCGATTGCAGGGACTGCTATCCATACTGACTTTAAGGATAAATTCATCCGCGCAGAAGTGATATTTTGGAGCGATCTCCTTGATGCTGGATCATACGGAAATGCCCGCTCAAAAGGATTAGTGAGAACTGAGGGTAAAGACTATATCGTCAAAGATGGGGATGTGATTGAATTTAAAATTTAATACTCTCGAGTATTAAATTTTAAATTCAATCATCCAGCGTAGGCCCTCCAAGGTCGGAGCCGGGTGAATTGAATACTATTTCTTTTTCTTGAGGCTTTCGATTTCTTTCTGAAGTGTTGCAAGTGCTTCTTGGATTGCAGTGAGTGTCTCTTGCTCTTTTTGCTCTATCTTTACATCCTCGTCACTATCCTCCTCAATACCTTCGATGTCACCCTGAATCTCTTCGACATCTTTTTCGATACCTTCCACATCTTCCTGGATTTCATCCACATCCTTTTGAATCTCTTCGACATCCTCCCCGATATCTTCGATTTCCTCGGCGATATCATCAACGTCTTTTTGGATTTCCTCAACGTCTTCACCAATATCTTCTATTTCTTCTTGGATCTCTTCGACGTCTCCCTGGATCACTTCAATATCCGCAGTGTTTTTGTTCACTGACATTTGAATAAAGATTGCGAGGTAGATAGCTTCGAGTGAAAGGGCAGTCGTGAGCACGAGTAGTACACGATCAAGTGGTATGCCAAAGAACGGAATGATGAATGCCGCTGCAAAGACGAGTGTGTGCACCAGGAGTGATCGGGTAGAGCCAATCCACCGTGTCGCGACATCTGCCGTCTTTTCGAGTTTCTTGGTGCGATCGCTAATTTCTGGTACTGATTTTTTCATAAGCATCTTTGTTATACCAGTGTATCATCAAATAAAAAAGTCCCCGATATAAATCGGGGACTGTAGCAGTTTCAGAATGCTATTCTGCTGTAGATAAAGCTTTAATAACCATACCTATCAATTCGTCAAATGGAATCTGTGTCGGTGTAACATTTGGTGCACTGAGGCTACCATTTAAGATACGTGCCGCAACTTTGTCATAGTACCATTCAGTAATTTCAGGCATGGTGCCATCAACACTAAGGTCTAATTTGCTAAAATCAATTTTTTTCAAATATGCCTCTTTTCTCCGTAGGGTGATGATTGCTTTATCAAAGTTAATCTTCGCTCTTTTTTGGGAAGTGATGCTTACTTGCTTTTTTGAATTTTGCTGAATGACGATTGCCGCATTTGCTCCATAGTCGGAGCGGGCATATGCACCCATATCTTCATCGTTACTTTGAATTGCCACAACAATGATTGATCTTCCTTTATGGGTACACTCAATCACGTTTGCATACTTTTCAAACTCTTTTGCAGTTTTTCTGAAGAATTTAACCTGTTTTTCCAGAAGTGTTTCTATAGCTTGCATTCCCCAGTTTAATGCACCTTGTGGATCTGTATCAAACCATCTCTTATTCATAAGGTTGATTAATGCAGCAAGATCAAAAGGGTTGTTACCACCCTTGGTGTCATTAACAAGTGTATACCGTAATAATTGCTCTAATTCGGGTAATTTTGAAATTCCCAAATATTCAGCAACAAGTGTTGCGGCACAATGACCTTCTTTTCGCTCGGTAGCTGCAGAAGGGTGTTCGTCAAAACAACTTCCCCCAACACCAATTAGTATTTTTCCTTCACGGTGATGCTGTTTCCAGCTCTTATTTTCCGTGTTGGTTGTTCCAGCATTCCAAAAAGCGATTTTTGCTTTTTTGATGCCAGGAAAATTTTCTTCACCATAGTTTCTCAATAGGACAATGGCTACTATTTCATCAATGTGAGGGCGGAGGTGAGTCACTATCGTGTTCACTTCTGTGATTACTTGTGTGTCTGTGTTCATAACAAAGAACGGTTTTTTTGGTTAAGAAAAGTGCAGGATTCGAACGTTTTCAAATGCTGTACTTTTCTTAACCTTCTTTTTATATTATAACATTTTATAGTATAAAAGTCAAGTATAGATAGATTTGCCCAAATACGTGTTCGGTGCTATAGTTTTGCCACTATGTCACAAGATAACCTCGTAAAACTCGTCAACAAGGAGACCGGTGAAACCTACTGGTCAGCAAAGAACCGCAAGAAACTTGCCGGTATCAAGCTCAAGTTCAACAAATACTCAAAGAAGCTCCGCAAGGTTGTTGAGTTCAAGGAATCAAAGAAATAAACTAAAAAAGTAGTCGAATGACTACTTTTTTGCTATAGTTGCGGCTGTACACGGGCCTATAGTTTCAATGGTAAAACATCGGTCTCCAAAACCGCAGTTCCAGGTTCGAGTCCTGGTGGGCTCGCCAAATAAAAAATACCGATTTATCGGTATTTTTTATTTGGCGTACTTTTTAAACCATGTCCGCTGTCGCTTTGCATAGTGCCAGATAGCCATCTCAAGCTCTTTGAGCATATCGTCGTGCGTAATCTTCTCTTGTAGATAGTAGGCAAGATATCGATACTCGAGCCCCAGTGACTCCAGACGCTCCCATGAGAGTCCGTCTGCATGAAGACTTCGTACTTCATCAAGCATTCCGATGTCCATGCGTTTCAATAGACGGTCATGAATACGTGATTTTAATACGTCATCAGGGAAATCAAGATATACCCACTCTACATCATACTTCTCATTTTTTTGAAGTGGTGGTACTGAGCCTAGTGCTTCGGCAATTTCAATTGCTCGGATGAGACGAACTTTGTTTTTCTGATCAACAAGAGCGTATCGCGCAGGATCGAGTATTTCCAGTTTTTGTTGCAATGATTCAAGTGATTCATTGGTGAGTGAATCACGCAGCTCTTTGTTTGGCGCAACTGCAGGAAATACTGTCCCACAAACACTCGCATCAATATAGAGTCCAGGACCACCGCAGATGATCGGTGTTTTGCCGCGAGCGATGATGTCATCAATGCATGTCTTTGCAAGTGTTTGATACTGTGCAACCGAAAACACTTCTTTTGGATCAGCGACATCGAGGAGATGGTGGGGGATGCCACCCATTTCTTCTGTCGTGATTTTGCCACTGCCAATATCAAGTCCTCGGTAGGCTTGGCGTGAGTCGGCACTGATAATTTCACCATTTGTTTCTTTGGCGATTTCAACCGCGCGATCTGACTTCCCAGTTGCAGTTGGTCCGCAGACAACAATTATTTTCTGTTTGTTCATGTGCCCGAAGGGAGACTTGAACTCCCACATCTTGCGATATACGCACCTGAAGCGTACGTGTCTACCAATTCCACCATTCGGGCATTTGTGCCGGAGAGAGGACTCGAACCTCCACACCCTTGCGAGTAATCGATTTTGAGTCGATCGCGTCTACCATTCCGCCACACCGGCAATCCCTGTATAGTGGCATTTTTTAACGCATTTTTCAATGGTACCGCTTCAAATCAATGTGGTATTATGTGTGCATGTCCGAACTCTATACCAATTCCATTTTCTTTATTGATATTGATCGTGTTGCTCCCAATCCGTATCAAACTCGTCGGGAGTTTGAGGAGGGTCCACTCAAGGATCTCGCGGAGTCTATTCGTCAGTATGGCGTGCTTCAGCCACTCGTCGTATCTCGGCTCGAAAAAGTAACTCCCGATGGAGGTCTCACGACTGAGTATGAGCTCATTGCAGGAGAGCGACGTTTGCGCGCATCAAAGCTTGCAGGACTTACCCAGGTGCCTGCCATCATTCGTGTAGGGGACGACAACCTCATGAAGCTTGAGCTTGCGATCATCGAGAACCTCCAGCGTGAAGATATCAATGCAGTCGAGCGTGCCCGGGCATTTGCACGACTTGTCGAGGAGTTCAAGCTCACGCATACCCAGATCGGACAAAAGGTGGGCAAGAGCCGTGAGTTCGTTTCAAACACGCTCCGCCTTCTCATGCTTCCACAAGATATGCTCGATGCACTCTCAGCAGGCAAGATCAACGAAGGACATACTCGACCGCTCATGATGCTTGCAAGTCGTCCTGAAGAGCAGCAAACGCTTTTTAAGGAAATAGTATTCCGCAAGATCAGTGTCCGTGAAGCAGAGCGCATTGCGCGTCGTATTGCAGTGGACAAGGTGCGCAAGCGTGAGCTTCTTCCAACACCTGAAATCATGGAGATTGAGCAGAAGCTCCAGGAGTCACTTGGTACTCGTGTACATATCGAACCTCGTGAGGTTGGTGGCAAGATCACGATTGACTACTTTACTGCTGATGATTTGCAAGCAATCATGAAAGTACTTGCCGAAGAGCGTTCGTCTATCGCAGC
>JAMIGL010000042.1:0-6209 GCA_035905735.1 Minisyncoccota bacterium
CGCAATGATGATCGGCGCCGCTTCGGTACCATTTGCACTCAAGCTGCCGTATATATCGACCGATGCATTATTTGCAAGAAACAATGTGACACCAGGATCAATCGTAATACTGTTACCCGCAGGAATCGACAATGAACTTGAAAGAATATATACACCATCTCCTGCCACAAGATGAACATCTTGACTATATCCATCACCAAAAAAATTCCATCCGGGATATTCTGTATCCTCAAACGTATTACCACTATGCGAAAAGTCCACACTAAAACCTATCTTTGCAGGAATAACAATGTTGCTAAACAATGTAGTCGATACCGAGAGAGTGCCACCATTTACAGCTATTCCGGTCAGTGCATGTGAGAGTGTTGCATTGTGTATGAATATCATTGCACCATCACCCTCAACAGGATCAGTGGCATGCGTCATATCAACGTAGTTTAGCGTACCGCTTGACCCTGGCTCAAATACAAGCCCTTTTGGAAGAACAGTTATGACTTCATCAACAGAGAAAGAAACTATTTGTTCTGTAGACACCTCGCCCTCAACAATATCTGTAGGTGGTACAAGTACCTGAGTCGTCACTGTTTTGCCGGTGATGTGTATCCGGGATTGGGCAGTACCTTCTGCAACAAGCGTACCTGCAACATTGATTGATATACCTTCGTCCATGCGAACAGTAACACCGGGTAATATAGTAAGTGTCACATCTGGAACTACTGTTATCGTACGATCAACAATATACACAGCATCAGTTGCTCCCCATGTCGTATCTGATGCTATATCATCGATAACTATCGTATCAGCAAAGCATATCTTTGCGCTTACAAGCATTACGGCAAAAAATGCGCTCCAAACAATCCGTTTCATAGCTACACTATATAAAACGGAGTATCAAATAATTCTAAAGATTTTTTCAGCTATCCAACAACCTGTCGTAGTCGCTTGATGGTGACTGCTTTGCCGAGGATACTTGCGAGCTCAAACGGGTCGGGAGACTTGTCGCGACCGGAGAGTGCGACACGAGTCGGCCACAGCACGTTGCCATTTCCCACCTCCTGCGCATAGGGTGCGACAGCTGCCTTGATACTGTCATAGCTCCATGATGCGTTATCAATACCCTCGAGGCGAGCTACCACTTCACGCAAATATTGCTTGGTCTTGGACAACCCTTCGGCATCATCCTTGAGTGCTTTCCATACGAGCATTGCCTCATCAACTACCGGATCCTTGAAAAAGTAATCAAACTCACCCACCGTCGAACCATCAGCACGGCCAAAAAACAGTTGTATATCACTAAACTTCACTATACGTTCACGGATGAGTGGCTCAAGCTTTTTGAGAATATCATGATGCTCAGGAATATTATCGACAATGCTTCCAAAAAGTCCACCATGTGCATGCCCCCAAAATTCTTCTTGAGAGAGACGTTTGATGTGTTCGCGATTAAACCAATCAAGTTTATCTTCATTGAACGCACCCCCAGCTTTTTGGATACGATCAATTGAGAATATCTCGACAAGTTCTTCTTTTGTAAAAATTTCTTGTTCGGTTCCAGGATTCCATCCGATCAGAGCAAGGTAGTTAAGAAGTGCAGCGGGAAGATATCCTTCTTTTTTGTAATCCATTACATCCTTTGCACCATCGCGCTTTCCAAGCTTCTTGGTACGATCATCACGCAAAATTGGTGGAAGTGTTACCTGTACTGGCGGAGTTATTTCAAGTGATTCATAGAGACTCATAAACCGAGGCACACTCGAGATCCATTCATCTGATCGCAATATATGCGTGACGCCCATATTGTAGTCATCAGCAATATGCGCAAGTGCATATACAGGAAAGCCATCAGCCTTAACAAGGACAATATCATCAAGCGCTTCAGGACCAGCGGATAACTTACCACGAGCAACGTCTTCCCACTCATAGCGTTTGAGCTCAGGAACTTTATATCGGAGGGCAGTGTTGCCATCCCATACACCAAACGTTTCTGGACGATGATCACGATAGAGAAATGGTCGCTTTTCTTCCTGGTCTTTTTGTCTGAATGCTTCAACTTCTTCAGCAGTATACGGGTCAGGATATGCCAAACCTTTGGCAATAAGCTTGTCTGCAAACTCACGGTATGTATGTACGCGCTCAGACTGGATGCATGAACCAAATGTACCTGGTTTTTCTGGACCAAAATCCCATTCAAGACCAAGCCACTTCAATGACTCTTGAATATGCTCAAGTGATCCTTCTACAACACGCGCGCGATCAGTGTCCTCAATACGAAGAATAAAAGTACCGCCATATTTACGAGCAAGCAGGTATGCAAAGAGCGCAGTACGTATACCTCCAATATGTACAAACCCTGTCGGACTAGGTGCAAAGCGCGTGACAACTTTCTGAGATGGTTCCATGAGACTATCCTATCAAACAAAGACTATATTGACAAAGACGGTAGATACGATAGGATTTCACAAACAATTCATTCCTTATGTACCTAATTGTATCCTTCGCATTGGCAGCGTTCATTTGTGGATGGGACTCTATCCTCGAGATAGCATCAACAACTGTAGGATGGAGCGGTAGACAATCTCCGTTTGCGTACGAACTCAAAAAAGTACAAAAACACAAACGATGGTTTTTTGCATCATTCATCATTGAAATCATACTCTTTAGTATCTTTCTACCACTTCAATGGCCTGAGATAGACTACCCGACAGCAGTAGCAACACCAACGGTCATTAGTACTATCTTTTACACAGGAGCATACAAAAGAAAAAGAGTTTCTCTGCCAACAACCAAAGACCGCCTCTGATGAGGCGGTCTTTTTTAGTTATAATGCTCTGAAGCGCTCATAGAGCACAACCGAGGCCGCAACGGATGCATTCAACGACTCGCATGCAGGATTCATCGGGATTGAAAGCTTCACATCGCAGAGCTCAAGTGTCTTTTCCCTAATACCAGCTGATTCATTGCCCACCACAAACAGTGTCGGCGTATCAAATACTGCTTTTTGGAGCAGCGTATCCCCATCCATCACCAGACCGTATGCCCAAAAGCGATAGTCATCCTTGAGCTTACGCATCGTCTGGTTCACATTTCCAATCCGAACAATCGGAATACGAAATGCCATACCGACAGATGTCTTGATGACTGTTCCGGTGATGGGAGACTGGTTGTGCTCAGGAAGCAGTATCAGATCAGCACCAAATGCCGCTGCACTCCGGATGATTGCACCGACATTGTGCGGATCGTGGAGTTCATCGAGAAGTACGATGCATGGATTGGTCTTTGCTTCGATTGACTTCATTGCTTCATCAAATGGTACATACAGTTTCTCAATATCAATAACCGCAATCACTCCCTGGTGCACCGCATCCTCACCTGCCTTTTGTCGCGGATCGCCTTTCATTGCACTCATTGAAATACTATGAGTCCGCAAAAGCTTCACAAGCTCGGCATCATTCTCTGCATTCGCATCGAGGAACACTTTTTGAATAATGTGCGGCTTTGCCATGAGCGCTTCGCGAAGTGCATGTTTGCCATAGAGATATACTTTGTCGTCTTTGATTGCCATATGGTACCCATAGTGCCATAAATGACGACATTTTGGTAGGAGCCACCTATTTCTCCTGCATAAAAAATAACCCTTCTGTATAAACAAAAGGGTTACATATAATTACTATATGTTTATTTACATTTAACTGGGTTCCCATAAGCGATCATACGCTCACCTGAACAACTTGTTGCAAATAAAGATATTGTTATTACTATCATAGCGATGCAAAGAACTTTCTTTTTCATAATTGTATGTTTTATATATGTTTAATATTATAATAGCATATATCTTTACTATTGTCAATAATATGACAACTACCCTTCTCTTTGTGCGCCGAGCAGGATTTGTTTCTCCCTTCCTCTGGTCGGTCGAAACGCACAATTTGTATAGTCGCTTCGCTCGTTACAAATTGGCGCCAACGGTTCAAATCCTGCTCGGCGCACATCAAATATAGAAAACCCCATTACTTAAAGTAATGGGGTTTTCTATTGGTGCTCTCTCCTCTATGACGTTAGGACCGCTTTTATCAATAATCCTGATAGGACTTGGTTCCCTGTTGTTGATCTATGGAGAAGTAAAAAAGTTTCCTAAATTATATGAGCTTCAATGCTAGCAATCTTATAGTCATTGCTTGCTTGCTAACGCCAAACTTGGCAGATAACTTATCCAAGTCAATCTTTCCTTCAGCTTTAACTTCTTTTTTAACCCATTCACCTGGCATCAACAAGAATGATGCGAACATATTAGCTTCTCTTTCTTGAGGAAAATCTTCGCCGAATGTTTCATCAACTATTTCTTCTTGTGCAGTTTCTATACCATGACCTAGTAAAAAATGTCCCAGTTCGTGAGCAATTGTAAATCTTCTTCTGACAGGATGTTGCCCTTGGTTGACTCCGATAATACCTTGCTCCTTTTTGAGCAGGCCTGATATTTTTTGATGGAAAGCAAATTCAACAACTTCAAGCCCTAAACTATTTGCGATCTCCTCAACAGGAACAGGAGCATCATCGCATTCACATTTTTCAAGAGCCTGGCTTGCAATATTTTCCTTTAAAGACGGCTCTCCAGAACTCAAAAGAGGCATTCTTGTGAGTTTAGGTTGGAACCTCTCGATAAAGGACAGGAAGCTAGATTTAACAAAGGAAAATTGGATTTACCCTATTCAACGAATAGCAAAAGTACTTCAAGAAGAATTAGCTATGTTAGGACCTGTTGAAGCTTTGGAAAATAAAGCTAAGATTGAGAATTTGCTAAGAAATTCAGTGGTGTGCGCCGAGCAGGATTTGAACCTGCGTAGCCCGAAGGCGTCAGATTTACAGTCTGATGTAATTGACCACTCTACCATCGACGCGTGCCGCTGCACATTGCAGCGGAAGGTCCTATGACTTGGAAGCCTTGGCTTCTTTTGACACGGACCGTTGGAAAGAACTAGGTGTCGAACGTTTCTTTTTTATATGCTGCACAGTGATACTAATATCATCGCCCTGCATTGAAACATTCGCAGTATCACCATCCGCGATCGTTCGGCTAATGATCCTTTCAGCAATCGGGTTCAGAATCTTGGTCTGAATCAATCGATTGAGGGGGCGAGCCCCGTAGTGAGGATTATACCCGACAGATGCCAGATGAGAAAGTGCGTCGTCCGCAACCGTCACTTCGATTCCCTTTTCACGCAAACGCGCAAGCACGGTCTCGATGCGAAGCTTCACGATATCCTTGATCGCTGCCTCCGAGAGGATATCAAATACCACCGTTTCGTCAATGCGATTGAGAAATTCCGGGCGGAAATAGTCCTTGAGCGCACTCTCCACCTTTTCTTTCATATGCACATACTCACCCGCCTGTGTGGTGGTGTGAAAGCCGATGGTCTCCATCTTTTGGACAAACTGTGACCCTATGTTTGATGTCATGATGATAACCGTATTTTTGAAGTTCACCTTGCGCCCCTTTGCATCAGTAAGGTGCCCCTCATCAAGCACCTGGAGGAGCACATTGAACACTTCAGGATGCGCTTTCTCCACCTCATCAAAGAGGACCACTGCATACGGACGATGACGCACTGCCTCGGTGAGCTGTCCACTCTCCTCATGGCCAACATAGCCTGGTGGTGAGCCAATGAGCTTGGACACACTATGACGCTCCATGTACTCACTCATATCGACACGGATCAACGCCTTATCATCATTGAACATGAACTCAGCGAGCGCCTTGGTAAGCTCAGTCTTGCCGACACCGGTCGGGCCAAGGAACAGGAATGATCCTATTGGACGGTTGGGGTCACCAATACCCGCACGGTTGCGATGGATCACATGAGTGATCTTGTCGATGGCTTCTTCTTGTCCTACGACACGCTTGTGAAGCTCTTGCTGCATGTTGATGAGCTTTTCACGCTCTTCTTCGAGCATCTTGGTCAGCGGCACGCCGGTCCATCGCGCCACGACTTCGGCAATATCCTCAGGAGTGATTTCTTCCTTGAGGACACGACGAACCTTTTGCATCTTTTTGAGGCGATCCATCTTTGCAGCGAGATCTTTCTGAAGCATCGGAATATGCCCGTATCGAATCTCTGCTGCTCGCCCAAGGTCTGCGCGCTGCTCTGCACCCTCCGCCTCGAGACGAAGGAGTTCGAGATCTTTTTTGATCTTTGCCATGTCATTGAGGAGTC
>JAMIGL010000043.1:0-4102 GCA_035905735.1 Minisyncoccota bacterium
ATTTTACTTGATGGTAATCGTTTTATGGAATCAGTCGAATCTTCTCATCGTTTTGAGCAAGATCATGAAAAAACAGAAGCCATTAGGCATATTCACCTTGATCTGGCTGCAAAAAATAATTGGCATCTTGTAAATGCCAATCAGTCAAAAGCAGAAGTTCATCAACAAATTTGGAGTTTAATCAAACCGTATTTGTAATCAGAAAGAGTCGAGCAATCGGCTCTTTTTTATGTATAATGCGTTCTATGGAATCCACTATCAGAAATCTCATCACAGAAGCCCTTCAGGCGAAGTTCGGTATAGCTGATGTGCCGTTTAGCCTCGAGCGCCCCAAGGATCTGACGCATGGTGACTATGCGACCAATGTCGCCCTCATTGCATCCAAGCAGCTTGGCAAAAATCCCATGGAAATAGCCACCGACCTCATGCAGATGCTCCAGTCTGCAGACAGTCGTATCGCATCGGTGAGTGTTGCGGCTCCGGGATTTATTAACTTTGAACTCAACAGATCGGTAATGCTCGACATTCTGGCTGATGCAGTCAAAGACTCATGGGGGCAGACGACGGTCTATGCGGGCAAAAAGATTCTCGTCGAGCATTCATCTCCAAATCTCTTCAAGCCATTTCATATCGGACATCTCATGAACAACACGGTGGGTGAGTCGATAGTGAGACTTGCGAGAGCATCTGGTGCGGACGTATCGACGATGTCGTTTCCATCTGACGTATCACTTGGTGTGGCAAAGGCAGTGTTTATTCTTCTTGAGAAATATGGTGCTGACTTTGTACCACAAGAAGTATCAGTACTCGGAGATGCATACGTTGAAGGAACAAAACGATACGCAGACGATGAGACTGTGCAGTCTCGTGTGAAGGAAATTGCGGACAACCTCTACGCACAAACACTATCACCAGAGTGGTCACTCTATGAGCGCTGCAAAGAGTTTAATATCGCATACTTTGAGGAAATCGTTGCTCGACTTGGTTCGCATTTTGACTCCTATATCTATGAAAGCGAAGCAGGTGTCGATGGCAAGAAGCTCGTACTCGCACACACGCCACAAGTATTCACCGAAAGCGAAGGTGCGGTCGTCTATACACCTGATGAATCCCAGAAGCTCCATACTGCAGTGTTCATCAACAGTCAGGGTAACCCGACCTACGAAGCCAAAGACCTCGGACTTCTTGAGCTTAAATTCGGCAAGCATAGTCCCGACCTCTCGATATTTATCACTGACGCACAGCAGGTATCGCATTTCAATGTCGTGCTTGATGCGGCTGCACATATCAATCCCGTCTGGAAAGAAAAGAGTCTGCACCGCTATCATGGTCGTATGAGCTTCAAAGGGCAAAAGATGTCATCTCGACTTGGTGGTGTACCGCTTGTAGAGGATGTGCTAGCTGCTGTTATCGAGGAGGTAAAAGAAAAGAATGCTGATATAACTCCCGAAGCTTCTGAGATGATCGGCATTGCAGCTATCAAGCTTGTCATTCTACGTGCGATGGCGGGCAGGGACATCAACTTTGACCCCGAGACATCACTGTCATTTGAAGGGGATAGCGGGCCGTATATCCAGTACACGGCAGTGCGTGCGATGTCGCTTATACAGAAAGGTGCAGCAGCGGGTATCAGTCCGCATATGCAAAAGCCAATCGCAGGGACTGAGCTGCTTGAGCGTATGATCGCGCGCTTTCCGGATATTGTGACTCGTGCTCAGACCGAGTGGGCGCCACACTATCTCGTGACGTATCTCCTGGAGCTTGCGCAGGCATTCAACAGCTACTATGGACAGCACAAGGTTGTCGACGAAGACACTGAAGCATCGGCATATCGTCTCGGTATTACGCACACACTTCATACGACCCTTATCAAAGGCTTGGATATGCTCGGCATTGCCGTACCGGAGAAGATGTAGTTTGCGCTTCGTTTCGTGGCACGGTATAGTCTTGCTCATATGAAAAAAATTCACGAAACCGAGGAGCGATCACTGATCATTATCAAGCCTGATGCAATCCAGCGTTCATTAGTAGGAGAAATCATTACTCGCTTTGAACGCAAAGGTCTCAAGGTTGTTGGTATGAAAATGATGCAGCTCGAAGAAGCTATCCTTAAGGAGCACTATGCACATATCGCTGACAAGCCATTCTTTCCTCGTATCCAGAAGTTCATGATGTCTGCACCTGTTGTGGTCATGGCTGTCGCAGGACTCAAGGCTATCGACAGTATCCGTATCATCGTTGGTCCGACCAAGAGCTTTGAAGCTGCTGCGGGTACTATTCGTGGTGACTATGCGCTCTCAATGCAGTCAAACATTGTGCATGCATCAGACAGTGTTGAGAACGGTGCCGCAGAAATCAAGCGCTTTTTCAGGGAAGATGAGATTGTGGACTACGACAAAGTTGACACACACTTCATTTTCTCTGATGATTTGATGCTCTAGTAGAGAGAATACTGTTCGACAGTATTTTTCGTCACTGTCTATCTTGAAAAGATGTCAGGGGATACTATACTTCACTCACGGCTATTTGTTCATAGTGCCTAGAACAAGATTCATCCGGGGAACCGTTGTGGATGCTGTGATATCGAATCCTTTTAGTTTGAGATATTGCTTCATCCCGCGTGCCCCACTTGGCTTTAACGCTAAGGCACTATGTTCTAAATAGCCGTAAGCAAGCACCTTTCTTCGGAAGGGTGTTTTCTATTTTGAATAATCTGCGATAATACACGTATATGCGGCGCTCACTTCTCAAAAAGTCTCTCATCCTTGTAGCACTCATCTTTGTGGTCAACCTTTTGGCATATCAGTTCTATTGGTATTCATCGATATGGTACTTTGACATGATCATGCATGCTGCGGGCGGGGTATTTCTCGCACTGATTGTTGGTGCAGTGGCTCATCAGCAAATCCAGGGTCTTGGGTGGTGGCATAGTATTGTCTTGATGCTACTCTCGGTATTCATCATCGGACTTTTGTGGGAATGGTACGAATACGTGGTGCAATGGTTGACGAGACCGGTACCGTTTGCAAGTATTGATGACTCAATATCTGACTTGATATGTGACATGATAGGTGGAGTGGTTGGTGCTGTTTTTGTACTTCGTGCCAAGAAGCGCTACACTGTGAAGTGATGCAATCAAAAAAACTCAAACTTACGTTCGTTGGCGGTACAGGAAGTGTGACAGGTGCAAACTTTTTATTTGAAGGTGATGACAAGCATTTCTTGGTGGACTGCGGCATGGAGCAGGGGACCAAGATGGCTGATGAGAACAACTGGCAGCCGTTTCCATATGACGTGAAGTCTATCGACGCACTGTTTATCACTCATGCGCACATTGATCATATCGGTCTGATCCCAAAGCTTGTATATGAAGGATTTGAAGGAGTGATTTATTCCACTATTCCGACCAAGGACATCACACAGCTCATGCTTGATGACACCGCCAACATCATGTCGAGATCTGAAAACGAGCTCCTGCCAAAGATATATGCGCCAAGCGTCATCAAAAAAGTCTTTTCAAACTGGAAAGTCGTCGACTATCATCAGGACTTCACGATTGGCGACTTCGTCTTTCGATATCGTGATTCAGGGCATATTCTCGGTTCAGGTATGCTTGAGGTGATCTACAATAACAAAAAGATTGTCTTTACTGGTGATCTCGGCAACAGCCCGTCACCATTGTTGCGTGATACGGAGAAGCTTGCCAGTGTCGACTATCTCATCATGGAAAGCGTGTATGGTGATCGCAACCATATCGCTCGTGAAGAACGCCGTGCTCGACTGGAGGCGACTATCGAGGATAACTTCAAGCGAAAGGGTGCATTGATCATCCCTACATTCTCCCTTGAGCGTGCGCAGGAGCTTCTCTTTGAGATTGATCAGCTTGTTGAGCACGACCGTGTACCGCAGATGCCGATATTCCTTGACTCACCGCTTGCGATCAAGCTCACGTCCGTATATCACAAGTACTCAAAATATTTTAATGAGTTTGCGCAGTCACAAATCAAAGGAGGGGACGATATCTTTAGTTTCCCCGGTCTCAAGTCCACCTTGCTCACCGAAGAATCAAAGCAGATTGTCCGTGCGCCAAATCCAAAGATTG
>JAMIGL010000044.1:0-5825 GCA_035905735.1 Minisyncoccota bacterium
AAACACATCATACAAAGGATCACCATAAGAAACTTTCATACAATCCTTTCATACCTATCCGTGATGGCTTTAGACGTCCAGAGATGCGGAGAATATTTGTGACATGGTTTATTTTTGGAATTGCACTATCGCTTCAGCAGAGTAGTTTCTCACTGTACCTCGCTCGGGTATTTGGGATTACACCAACCGCAATCGGAGTAATCTTTGCCGCAATTGGTGTACTGATTGTTCTTAACCAGCTCGTTTTGTTGAAGCGTGTATGGTTTAAGCTTGGGGCACAGCGTATAGTCGGACAGGTGATGTTTGTCGTTTTTGCTATCGGTATGATGCTCCAGTCGGTACCGCTGTTGCTGGTACTTGGTATCGGTATCATTGCGACAACAATCAGCCAGGGCACCCTTCGTGCGGTGTATGGCGGACTCATTGCAAATGCATCAGCGGAAAAGCGGGGAGAGTATATTGGTATTTCAGCGTCACTTATGTCACTTTCGATGATAATCGGACCCTTGATCGCAACGTTTCTTGTTGCGCGGCATCCGGGTATACCACTGGTGATTGCTGGACTACTCGGACTTGTTGCATACGCGATAAATGTACGATGGGAGCGGTATCGTTTCTAATTCATATGCTTATAAAAGTGACCGTATTTCCTGAGAGTAGTGCAGACTATATCGAAATGGTGAGTAGTGATACGTATCGGGTGTACGTGCGGGCAAGTGCACAGCGTGGGCACGCAAACAAAGAAGTGCTCTTTTTGCTTGGAAATAAGTTTGGGAAGCGTGTCAAACTTGTCTCGGGAGGAATGCGAACACACAAGATCGTTGAAGTCCTGTAGAGCGATATACTCAGTAGTATAAAAAATGGTACCGTACCACTCGCACTTTATATACTCTACGCACCATCGCATCATAAAGACGGTATTGTTCGTGCAACAAAAGCTGAGACAATGGCACATGAAGCGGACTTTGATGGCGTGACAACCGAATAATAAAACGTGTACACTAGGAATATATGACACTAGAGCAGCCGCAAGAAAAACCAAAAAATGAGGAGTTTGAAAAACTACGGGAGCAATTTGAAGCATCAAAATCATCGATTCCTTTGACTGAAGCAGAGATTGAGGCGCTCGAGGAGTCCGATAAGGATGATCATTTGTATGGACGTAAATAATACTAAGAGAGTCGCCGCGAGGCGGCTTTTCTGCTAGGATGCATCATATGCAAATCACGAGCGCAACATTCACCAAAGGTGTCACCACTATCGAACAAATGTTTGAGGACAACTTGCCGCATGTGGCACTCATTGGACGGTCAAACGTGGGGAAATCCACGACCGTGAATATACTCACCAAACAAAAGACACTCGCAAAAGTCTCATCGACTCCTGGTCGCACGCAGCAGCTCAACTATTTTCTCATCAACAACAAATGGCATCTGGTTGACCTCCCTGGCTATGGCTATGCCAAAGGCTCTGCATCAATGCGTAATGCGATGAAAGACTTGATTGGGAGCTATCTCTTCACCCCAGGCCATGAGCATGCAAAAGTCGTGCAGATTATCGATGCAGTGGTTGGTCCAACTGAGCTTGATCTTGATATTCTTCGGGCACTTGAGAAAGTTGGCAAAAAGGTTGTTGTTGTCGCAAACAAGATCGACAAGGTCAACAAGTCAGGACTGCAAGCCAAACTCAAAGAAATACAGTATCTCGTCGGTGTGCATCCAGTGATCCCGTACTCTGCGGAGAAAAAGATCGGCATTGCTGCGCTGATGGATGCGATTGATCCGTTTGTATAAGTTGACTTTCATTCCATCATTCGGTACGGTGTGTGCAAAACAAAACGCACATTATTATGGTTAAACAAGTAAACGATCTATTTTCGATCTTGGTGGAATGTCACGGATATGTTCATAGTGACTTCATGAAGATTAAACAAATGCTGACTGTGGGACTCAAAAAAGAAATGACAGAACGAGACTTTGGCAATCTCAGGTTTCAGGAAGTCATTTCAAAAATTGTTGATACTCAAGGAGTAGATAGGCCGTATATACGCCTTAAGGCATGTGACACGAAACTGTGTGACCTTGCTACGAAAGTGCTCGGTTCCCACAATTGGGAAGGATTTGTTGAGTATGCCAGACCTGTTGCATACAAGAAAATTCTCAAGAAGCGGTAGTAATTAAAAAAATATCCCCGAACCATTTCTATGGTGCGGGGTTTCTTTATTTTGTTTGGCGGTATACGCATCCACTGATTTTTCCTTTAATGTATGTTACGGGAACATGCTCGATTTTTGCTTCGTAATCGCCCATTGAGATAGGAATAAAAACAATATCGCTATTAATTTCGCAAACAGCAAAATAGTTGTTACCAACCCATAAATGACGGGAAACTTTTAAAGGGGGATATACCGGGGTTTTTTTTCGTGTATTCAGATAATACAACGCATCCCAGAAAAATTTTGTAACGGCATTTTCAACTGAGAGTAATGACAAACGTACTTCCATAACAGATTATTTTTTGAACACTATATCACAAACTTTTTTGAAAGACATGATATACTTTTCTACATATGGCAAAAGGAAATGAAAGTCGTCGTAAGGAGACAAAAAAAGTAAAGAAACCAAAAGAGGTAAAATAATCCTATGGATCAGTATGGTACCACCTCAAGCTCGTCTTGGGAGTACACCGAGACCTTGGTAGGTAGAAGTGCTATACTAAAAGCATTAGTAATTTAGAACAATTTTTATGGCACTACTTTTCTTTATCGGACGAATACTGGTGGGTGGATACTTCATCTATAACGGCTACAACCACCTTGCAAATAGTAGTATGCTTGCCGGATATGCCGGCTCAAAAAAAGTGCCGTATGCAAAGACCGGGGTCATTGTGAGCGGGCTGACGTTTCTTGTCGGAGGGTTCTCACTCTTGTTGTGGATGGAGCCGGTGTTTGGTGCAGGCTTGCTTGCGCTCACACTCATTCCGATCACTATCATGATCCATGACTACTGGAAGTCCACTGACCCCGCACACCGCATGGGTGAGCAGGTGGCATTCATGAAGAACATCGCCCTTATCGGTATGCTCCTCATGATCATGGGGCTCGCATCAGTTATTATGTTGCAGGCTTACTAATCTACCGTACCTAAAACACCCGCAGTGATGCGGGTGTTTTACTTTTCATACAATTGTGGTATTTTCAAGAAAATATTCAATCACAATTAAAAAAAGAAACCATGAGCCAGGAATTATTTTCTGATGAAACATTTATGAAGTTTTTTGAAAGGTTGACAGCAAACGGATACCGAAAACTTCAAATAGATGAAATTTTTGAGGAATTACAACGAAACAAACAAGTATATCGTAGTCCCATCAAGCATACCAAAAGTGGTATTGAGTGGATCTATGAGTTTCGATCCGGGGGCTGGATCTGCAGAGTTGATACGTCATATCGAAGTGCTCCCAAGAATATCCATGAAAAAGAAGATTATATTGCGTGGGTCATGCTCTATCATCAGGACTTTCCAAAGGTGAAATTGTTTTCTTTTGAGATTCGTCGTTCTAGTGAAGAAAATTTCTTTGGAAAAGTTTTTGCATATGCGGTAGCTTTCAAGGAAATAGCGTTGAGTATGTACATTTGTTGTCCACAGTGTGGAGATGAGTTGCGATTGATGCATATACCCAAAGTAATGCACGAAATGGTGTTCACCTGTCGAAACAGGACCACCCGACACTCGCAATGGCGTTTGACCATCTACTTTACCGAAACGGGTATTTCCCAAGAATCCAAAGCATTTCTTGAGAGGGAATTTGCTCGAAATAGCAACAGAACCAAAAAAGAGAAAAGTCAGGGTATTCACCGGACACCTGCACGGGTGAGTAGGTCTGAGAAAAAGATTGACCTCAGTGAGGAGTAGTCGTTCTACGATGAGTAAGTCCCAAAGCTATAGCTTTGGGACTTTTTATACTACAGGTTTGACGCATCAATCCTATTCTGCTACAATTCCGCCCACATGTTAAAGATTAGATTACAACGTATCGGACGCAAAAACGAGGCAGCATTCCGCCTTGTGCTGACCGAGAGCAAAAACGGTCCGCAGAGCGGCAAGTTCAAGGAAATCCTTGGCTCATACACCCTCAAGAATGACGTTGTTGTCCTTGAAAAGGATCGTATCAGTCACTGGCTCAAGCTCGGTATTCCGACATCAGACACCGCTCACAATATACTCGTGAAGCCGGGGTTGATCGAGGCTCGTGCAAAGAACGTTCTCTCAAAGAAGCTACCGACCGTCGCCCGCAAGGAACTCAAAAAGACATAAGATACCAACAGTGCCTCCTGGGCGCTTTTTGGTATACTGTATGTGTTCATTTATCAGTTCATTCTTCCATTCCTTATGTCAGACAAAGAATTTCTTGCATTTTTGATACAAGCACTTGTTGAAAATCCTGCCGATGTGGTCATTGATCGCAGTGTAGATGAAATGGGTGTACTTCTCACACTTTCTGTTAATGCTTCCGATATGGGTAAAATCATCGGACGTCAGGGTAACACTGCAAAGGCTATTCGCACGTTGCTGCGAGTAGTGGGCATGAAGCACAATGCTCGGGTCAATCTCAAGATCAATGAGCCAGAAGGGTACAAAAGCCATCCTGGTGTCGCAAACATTGACGACGCAATGGCTGATCTCAAAGATCTCTAGTAGCTCCGACTGAGCATACTGCAATATATGTACCTTAAAATCCCCTTAGAAAAAGGGGATTTTGTCATGGGAGGAGGAGGTGCTGTGCTATTGACATTTAGTACTATATATGCTAATATAAACACAGAAATCATTACATTCACATATAAAATCATTGATATGAAAAAAGTACTTTTTGTGGCAATTATTGCCATCATCTCTTGCATAAGTTGTACAAGAGATTTGGGATTATTTGGACCAGGAGTAACACTGGTTCCGGTATTACATAATCCTGGTCTACCAGGGTATTCACCATTTAGTGATCCGCCGCGGTATGTAGTAACCAACATGAATCAGTTTTCATGGGGGTATGCTCATAAATATTACGGATGGTCGTTTGATGGAACCGCATTGTACTTTCATTTGTATGATGAGCCACTTTCAAGTTCCATTATTATATCACCGCAAGTATTCAACGCTGTGAGAGACCGTGTGTTTGCTCGTGGATATGCAATAGTGCAATATGCTGGTGCTGGACTTTCTGGTGCTACCCATCTCATTGTTGTTAATGAATAACAACATAACCCATACTATACATATAGTATGGGTTATTTTTTATGTTGGTTGCCAACATTTTGACTTTCGGTCAATACCTGACTAGTATGTCTGTATGAAGTTTCACTTCCTGACCATATTTCCCGAGATGATCCATGCATACCTCGGAGAGTCTATTCTCAAGCGCGCAAGCGAGCACAAGCTCGTATCATTTGATGTGCGTAACATCCGTGACTATACAACTGACAAACATCGCAAAACAGATGAGCGTCCGTACGGCGGTGGTCCGGGTATGGTGATGACGGCAGAGCCAATCCTCCGGACTCATGCCAAGCTCAAGATGAAGGGTATAAAACCAAAGGTGATCATGCTTTCACCATCAGGTGCCATGTTCACCAATGCTGTTGCTGCCAAAATGGCCAAGTCCTACAGCGACATTATCTTTGTGTGCGGGCGGTATGAGGGTGTAGACGATCGGGTACGCAAGATATTGAAAGCAGCAGAATACTCGATTGGGGAGTATGTACTCACGGGAGGCGAGCTCCCAGCACTCGTCATGACCGATGCAATCTGTCGGCAAATACCAGGAGTGCT
>JAMIGL010000045.1:0-11482 GCA_035905735.1 Minisyncoccota bacterium
CCCGAATCGCAAGAAACACATACAGAACAACAAGCATACTGCTCCCGACAAAGCCAAACTCTTCTCCGATAACAGCAAATACTGAGTCACCCTGTGGTTCTGGTAGATAGTTGAACTTCTGCACACTCTGACCAAGTCCCCGCCCAAAGATACCACCTGATCCAATAGCAATCAGCGACTGTTTGATCTGATATGACGAACCAAGCGGGTCGCTTGAGGGGTTGATATATGTCTTGATACGACTCATCACATAAGGACGCACAAATGCAAGTATGACAATCGCAACAAGGCCCAATCCGACAATGAGTGCAACCTTTTTCCAGGAGACACCAGAGACAAACAACATACCGCATGCCGCAGCCATAATAAGTATCAAGCTTTTGGTATCAGGCTGACGCAATAGCACTGTTGCAACTACGGCAAGAATAACCATAAACGGGATGATTTTATTTTTAAAGTCTTCACCCTTTTTGTTCATCCATGCAAGCCATGCTGAGAAGTAGATAACAAATCCAAGCTTCAAAAATTCTGCCGGCTGAAACGATACCGGACCAATTGATATCCATCGACGCGCACCGCCATGTGCAAAGCCAAGTCCTGGAATAAAGACGCATGCAGTAAGGACAACTGTCCCGATAAAAATATAAAACGCATATTTGCGCCAAAAGGTATATGGAATGTGTGTCGTTATCCATAGTCCCAGTAATCCAAATACAAACCCAAGGACAATCTGGTTGAACAATACGCCATAAAACTTGGATTCACTGCGCGCAAGAATACCAAGCGATGCAGAAACGAATACAAAAAGCCCGATACTGCTAATCAGTAGTACAATGAATAGGAAATACCGATCAAACGGTACTGGTTGCAGGTTGAGCTTCTTTTTGATCATGGACTAGCTAATCAGTGCCAGAACTACCCCCATAATCGCGCAAATGATGGTTACGACCCAGTAGCGCATGACGACCTTTTCTTTTGACCATCCGATTGCCCGGAAATGATGATGAAGTGGCGCTATTTTGAATATTCGACGCTTGCCGCAGTATTTGTAGCTTCCAATCTGAAGCAATACCGAGACTGTCGTCATTGTCAGTGGAAATGCAATCAGTGGCAGCAAAAGGACGGTATCAGTCAAAAATGCGATAACCGTAAGTACTACCGTAAGTCCGAGCATGCCCGTTTCACCCATGTAAAACCGTGCAGGAGGAATATTAAACCAAAGAAATGCCAGAATACCACCTGAGATGACACCGCAAAGCGCCGCAATATCTATCATGTTTTTACCAAATGCTATTGCGGCAAACGCTGCAAAAATGATTGCCAGCACACCACCTGCAAGCCCATCGAGCCCGTCAATGACACTCGTGGAGTATGTTGCAACCATGACAAGCATAAATACCGGAATGAACAGCCCGCCAAGTACAAGCGGCGCTCCAAATGGGATTGCGATACTCGCTATATCAAGCTTGAAATAAAACCATGATCCGACTGCAAGTGCGATCACAAGTACTGAAGCTATCTTGAGGTAGCGGTACTCAAGCGCATCATTTGCTGCTCTACCATCACCACCTTTGATCTGGACATAGTCATCAAACAGTCCGATGAAAGCCCCGAGTAGTAGACTGCCGAGCGGTACCAATGTCTGACTCTTTGAAAAGAAATCAAGCTTGGAGGAGAGATCTGATGGGAATGCACGCGAAATGATCCATATAAGCCCGATACAAATCACGACCGAAAGCCAGATGATGATACCGCCGACACGAGGGGTCGAGACTTCTGCAGATGCGTCGTGCACATTCGCAAAGTCTTTGTTGGTGATATCGGGTGCATCGCTGCGTATTTTCTTTTTCCAGAGCTTGTGCGCATACATGTAGTCGGTGAGACGTGGAGTGATCGCAATGCCGATGATAAATGCAAGTGCGGTCGGAAGAAAAATTTTGATGACGTTTAGTATCATATGATTGCTGTATGGTTAGAGCTCGCGTGCGAGCAGTGTTGCTATTTTTTGTTTCGTCTCTGCATACTGCGGAAGTTCCTCGACCGAGGCTATGCCGTAGTGCTCAAGAAGTGCAAGTGTTGGCGCGTATCCTTTGGCGAGAGGTTCGATAAGGCCACGGATTTGCAGTGCTCGCAGACTGTATGATGAGTTCACCCCGCGGATAAACTCAATCTCGGCCTTGGTTGCGCCGGTGTGATACGCAATGATGGCAAGCACCTCGGCGGATGCTTTTGAAAGATCCTTTGAAAGCTCTTCTTTGCGTACTGCTGCGAGAAGCTCGCTATGGTCGGGAGCAGTTGCAAGGACGACTTCTGTTCCCTGTCTCACAATCCCAAATGCATGTTCCGTGAGTGCCTGTGCAAGCTCATCAACTGCTATGACTATTGCTTCGTCTGTTGTGTTGAGACGCTTTGCGAGTGCGGCAACACTCCAGGACTCTGCGGTCGCAAACAAGAGGGCTTCGATTTGTACTGCAAGTGGTGACATTAGATATAATCCGTCTCAATTTCTTGGGGTGCAATGCTGGCTGCTTGTTTCTCTAAGCTGATATCAGCAAAGAGTTCGTCTTGTTCTGCAGCAAGCAATCCTCGCCTGACAAGCTCTAGCATACCAAGAAATGAGACAATCGTGTAGACGCGTTGACTTTTGCCATCACCGTCGGGTGACTGGACACGCAAATCATTGAATGAGAGCTTCTGCATGGCACGCTCGATACGCTCAGTGAGTGTCACCAGTACCTCGGTAATACTGATGGTCTTGTACACCCGAGCCTCAGGTTTCTTTACCTCTGGTACGGGCATGCGCACCGCAGTCTCATGAATAAGTCCCGGGAGCATATCCATGGTGAGCTTTTCATCAGGAGCAAATACCGCACCTGGCATGCGACTCACCCCTTCAAATGAGACGCGCTTGCCATAGAGACGAATCATATCACCTGATACCTGCGAAATGACCTGGTAGAGCGCCACACGACGCTCCAGGTCAGTAATGGAGGCAGCCTCCTCGGTGGTAAGCTCAAGGTTTGGCAGAAGCGATCGGGCTTTGATCAGGATCAATGTCGCTGCGACAGAAAGAAAGCTTGCCACTGTATCAGCATGCATGCCTTTGCCTTGAATATATGAGATGAAGTCATCCGTGACTGATGCGAGTGAGACGTCATTTACAAAGAGCTTGCGCTTCTCAATAAGCTCAAGCAGTACCTCAATAGGCCCCTCAAAGACGTCGTGTTTGACGATGAATGCAGTGTCGGTTTCCATTCAAACTATTGAAAAGGTTTTAAATCAGCTGCAAGTACATATTTTCGAACACCACCTTGCTGTATTGGAGTTCCTACTTCATTTTCAAGGTGATATACCTTTAGTATCTCGCCTGTCTGCTGCTTATGATGCGGGTGATCCGCAACATCAATCACTGTATGCTTTGCCCCATCATATACAACAGCATCCCCAATCTTATAGGTTTTTTCAATAGATTCTTTTGAAATGTCGTTTTTCAATTGCTCTATTTTTTCAGTATCATCAGCAATCCTTTTTTGTACATCAATAGGTTCTTGAGGTAGACCTTCATTTTCTTCAGCTGTACGCTGTAGGTTCTTTTTATCTGTATATTCCTGTACAATTTTTTCTACTTCGGAACGAAAAGAGTCTGCACCATCCAAAACATCATCTATATTCTCACCGTTCAAAACTCGAATTGCATATTCTTTTGTTTTTTCCATGACACCAGGTAATTGTTTCATTTGTTCCATATGCCACACAGTATACCTCATAAAAACAATACATTCTTCACATGTGAAGGATGAGGAAGAATGAGTATCGTATACATTACAAAGCTTCTTATCTCCGACTGGTCAGTATATTTGACATTTCATATATATAATGTAATGTGATTTCAAACAAAGCTATATGGGTCAGATGTATGAAAGTCTTGGTCATAAGTCGTCAGTGTGCAAAAAGGTTGGATATCCGACAAAAGGGGTTGCTGACAAGGCATTGAAGCGTATAAAAGATAGTCTTGGTCGAAACAAAAAGCCAACTCGATCATACGAATGTGATGATTGTCATGAATGGCATCTCACCTCGCTCCCCCTGGGACGCTATAAGGCAAGTAAAGAATTTGAAAAAAGAGGTTCAGATAATTTTACCTTACAATATCAGCCCCGATGGAAAGCACTTTTTGAAACACACGAAACAGATCATGCAGAAACGTAAAGCCCTTTTGATATAGATCAAAAGGGCTTTTTTACTTATTTCTTTTCTACTTTTTTGAGCACAATGTTGAGCTCGTCGAGTTGTTTCTGAGCAACTATTGATGGTGCGTTCATCATTGGATCCTTGCCTTCACCAGTCTTGGGGAATGCGATCACCTCGCGGATGTTTGGCTCGTTCAAGAGGAGCATAATGAATCTGTCGAGACCCCATGCAATACCACCATGTGGCGGTGTGCCAACCTTGAATGCGTGGAGCATGTGGCCAAAGTCTTCCTCAATCTTCTCCCCTGCATGTCCGAGGATTTCAAACACGCGCATGAGCGCCTCAAAGTTGTGGTTGCGGATAGACCCACCACCGATCTCATATCCGTTGAGACAAATGTCGTATTGGGTTGTGAGAATATCACCAATATCGCGCTTCTCCATCAAGTTTGTCATATGTTCAGGGATTGGTCGTGAGAACGGATTGTGTGTATAGGTCCATGAGCCGGTCGCGTCAGGATTGTCTGACTTCTCGGTCGCTTCAAAGAATGGGAAGTCCACAACCCAGCAGAATGCGAGAAGGTTGGGATCTTCTTTGTCCTCACGGATATCAGGACGGTCGTTGCCATATTTCTCCATTGCATCCTTGTATGAAATGCGTGGAAATGGGATCTGTTGGATCTTTTTTTCAGGAAAGAGTTTGGTCACGATGTCGATGAGGAGTGCTTCGTTGACTGCCATGACGTCATCACGCTCGACAAAGGACATCTCCATATCAAGCTGGGTAAACTCTGGCTGACGATCACCGCGCGTATCCTCGTCGCGCATACACTTTGCCACCTGAAAATATCGCTCGATACCACCGGTCATCAGGAGCTGCTTGTACTGCTGTGGTGACTGTGGGAGGGCGTAGAAGGTTCCAGGATAGACACGAGATGGTACGACATAGTCACGCGCACCTTCGGGTGTACTCTTGGTCAGGATCGGCGTCTCTACTTCGATGAATTTCTCACCATGGAGATAGGTACGCACATGGTTGATCACTGCATCACGAGTACGAATGTTGCGCTGCATGCGACTACTTCGCAGATCGAGATAGCGATGCTTGAGACGCACTTCTTCATTGACTTCCTTTGTATCAACGTTGATCTCAAACGGGAGTGGCTCTGCGTGGTTGAGGATGGTGATACCAGTCACCTCAAGTTCGATGTCGCCATTTTGCTTGTCAGTCTGCACATTGCGCTCTGGACGCTTGTTCACAATACCTTCAACTGAAACCACGGTCTCAGGTCGAGCAGTCTTGGCAATCTCGATGACTTCAGGACGGTTTGGGAGGACGACACCTTGGATGATGCCGGTCATGTCACGAAAGTCAAAAAAGACCATCTTGCCCTGATCGCGACGAACATCAATCCAGCCTTTGATAAGTATTGTTTCGCCAGCTTGCGCCCCGGTGTCAGCGATATAGGTTCTGTTTGTCATAAAGCCATTCCACTCTACCAAATATCACGCAATAAAAAAAGCCCCGCGCATGACGGGGCTTTCAGAAGAAAATCTTAGAAAACAAATGGTGGCGTAACTGGGTGCAGTAAATCGCTTGCTTCCAATATCTTTTTTACTGTTTGCTCCCAAGTACCCTCGAAGCCGAAGAAATTAATATCTACAAGTCTTTGGTAGTCATCATCGCTCCAAATACTCTGTAATACTTTATTATAGTCTTCAATACGAGCCTTGTTATTTGAATAAAAACAAGCCGAAGCCAGATCAGCATCATCTTCATCTGATTCTTCTTTTTTAAGATACAGAATAAGCCAAAAAACCATATTTTCGGCACCGCTATTATCGGCATGACAATCTATAAAATTTTCTCTAGTAGAAAGTCCTTTTAAGGAAGTCTGCATAAGATTGGAAATAGGTATTTTTTGGAATAAATCAACCCATTTTTCTGCGTTCGATAGAGTCATTTCTACAACTGTATCTACTTGTTTTTGAAGATCATTTGTTATTTCCATAATATAATGTTTTTTATTACTATACTTTTTTTTATAAAAAGTCAATATAAAACCCCCGAAATAATTTCGGGGGTTTGGTGTCTCTTTTTTCTTTATACAACTTCTGCATCTTTATACCTATCAGCTTGCATGGTATAGAGCTCTGCATATTTACTACCGAGACTCATTAACTCTGCATGACTTCCCTGTTCTTGGATTTCTCCGTGTTCAAGAAAGACAATCTTGTCTGCATTTTTTACTGTTGAGAAACGGTGCGAGATAAGCACAATAGTCTTTCCGATCATTTCTTCTTCAATAGAATTGAAAATCTTTTCCTCAGCAATAGCATCAATCGCAGCTGTTGGCTCATCAACGATGGTTACCAGTGCATCACGATAAAACGTGCGTGCAACAGCGATTCGTTGGTGCTGACCTTTTGAAAGCTCAACACCATCCTGAAATCCTTTCCAGATAAGTTGATCATATCCTTTTGGAAATTCATCAAGAAAGTCATCAACACCAGAAAGATGTGCCGCACGTTTTACTAAATGCATATCAATGTCGTCTTCAGGTCTTGAAATTGATATTGATTCTTTTAGTGTTAAGTTATAGGTCGCATAGTCTTGCTGCATTACCGCAAGTACCTTTCGCCAGTCGGCCATTTTGATTTGTTTTAAATCAATCCCGTTTATCAGGATAACACCTTCTGTTGGATCATATACTCGAGTAAGCAATCGAATAAGTGTTGTCTTTCCGGCACCATTATGTCCGACAAGTGCAGTTTTCTCACCTGGTGCTATGGTGAAATTTAGATTTTTTAGTGTATCAGTATCTTTTTCAGGATACCGGAATGATACATTTCTAAATTCAATAGATGGAGGTGTTTCAAGCGATAAGGAAACTGCGTGTTCCACATCAATAACGACTGGTTTTATATCAATAAGATCAAACCATTGTTTCGCATAGCGTGCAGATTCCTGCATAAATGCAAAATCAGAAAGAAAGCTTTTTATAGTACTTTCAAATCCTCTATATGAATTATACGCAACAACCAACAGACCAACACTGATAACGCCAAGGATAGCAGAGCGGGTAATAATAACCACGCTTGCAACTAAGCAAAACATTGAAAGGCTTGTAGTGAAAATACCCCACAGACTTTTCTGTCTTTTAATTGCAATAGTAAAGTCAGCCGTTCCTTTTAATTTCTGTTTAATTTCCCCAACAAATCGCTTATCAACCTTGTTAAGAATCAAGTCAATAAGTTTTGATGGATTCATAAAGTGTTGAACACGGTTTGATGCAATGCGACGATCATCTCCTCCGAAGTTTCGAGCTTGAAATAGTTTTACGCCATATTTCTTTTCAATAAAATATGGCGGTATCGACGAAAGAATCGCAATAGGAATCAAAATAGGTGCAACCAGAGAGAGCAAAACTAATGCCATGATAGTACTTGCAATGTTGGTAACAATGCTCATAGAAAAAAGAAAAAGATTCGTAATAGAACCCATACCCCATTCCTGAGCCTGTTGCAGTTTTTTTTGAAAGTCACTGTCTTCAACAGTTGCAATATCAAGCTCGGCAAAACGTTTTGAGCGTAATACCTGCAAATCAACATTAGCTCTTTCTGTAATTGAAGTACTAAATATTCCCTGAAGTGATCCCAGTATACCTGGAACAAACATGAATATTGCCATTGATATGAGCGGTGTCCAAAGTGTGTCTGGAATACCCCCCCCTGTTTTCACAACAGGAATAATAATATCAACAATCTTTGAAAAAGATGTTAATTGCAAATAACTAGAAACTCCTGTACTAACAGCACAGAAAATGACAAACCAAAATGGTTTTGGGTAATTTTTTCTTATAAATCCGAGTGTTCTAAAAACGGTTTTAAGAAAATCTTTTGACTTAATTTTTTCTAATTTTTCCATACTGTATAAAGTTTTTAAGGTTACAAATTTTGTTTTAGAATAACACTCTAAATCTAACTTGTCAACCCTACCGCCTCATACACTGCGCGCAGTTTCTTCATCGCAATATCATTTGCTTTTATTGCGCCATTGACGAGGATGTCATGCACGAGCTTTGGGCTGTCTTCGTATTTCTTGCGGCGCACGCGCATAGGGGTGACAAATGTGATGATGTCGTTGATCAGCAGCTTCTTGGCATCGCCATAGCCGAGACCTTTCGCATACTGCGCTTTGAGTTCATCAGAGCTGTTGAAGAGTTTGTGGATCTGGTAGAGCACCAGTTCATCCGGATCTTTTTCTTCATCGCGACCACGTGAATCCGTCGGAATACTCATCACCGCCTTGGTGATCTCGTCATCAGTTGCAAAGAGTGGGATCGTGTTGTCATAGCTCTTGGACATCTTGCGTCCATCAGTGCCAGGCACAGTCTCTACAGATTCAATAATGAGTTCATTCGGGAGTTTGAATAACTCTTCATATTGATAATTAAACTTCTGTGCAATATCACGAGCATATTCAATATGCTGTTTTTGATCTTTACCAACGGGTACTATATCAGGGCTATAAAGAAGAATATCTGATGCCATTAAAACTGGGTAAGTAAAAGTACCAATATTAATACCAGAAAATTTTTCTTCTGTAGTTTTATTACTTTCCTTTATTATTTTATCTGAATCACCCAAAGCTTTAAATGGTTCAGAAATATTTTTTACCACAGCAGCCTTGAAGGCATGAGATTGCATAAGATAAGGAACTGTTACCAAAGTATCAAAAACCCACGTAAGACTTGTATGAGCAGGCACCGCAGATTGTTTGAAAAGTGTAATCTTTTTTGGATCAAGACCGCTACCGAGATAATCAAGGACTAATTCGTATGAGAGCGACGCCATTTGTGCCTTATCATGAATAAAGTTCAATGCATGCAAATCGGCGACAAAAACAAGTACCTCATACTCGTTCTGAAGATCAACAAGTTGCTTCATTGCCCCAAAATAATTGCCGATGTGCGGCCGACCTGTTGGCTTGATACCTGAAATGAGGCGTTTCTGTGCGCCTGAATGTGTGGAAGACATGTGCATATAGTATCAAAAATAAGGACGGAATGGTAGGTTTCTGGTGATTGGGTCGAGCGAGCGCTCGGTGCTACAATGTCACTACATGGCTACCAACCCTCATGTTGCATTACAGAACCTTCGGGTCCCCCCGCACCACCTCGAGAGCGAGCAGGCGGTCCTTGGTGCGCTCATGCTTCGTGCAGGAGCTATTCATGACATTGTGGATCTCCTCACTGCCGAGATGTTCTATGCCAAGAAGCACAGCATTATCTTTCAGACCATTACCGACCTTTCCAACAAGAACGAACCGATCGATGTACTCTCCGTCGCTGCTCGCCTCAAGGAGAAAAAGACCCTCGATACTGTGGGTGGCAACACGTACCTCAATGAGCTCATGTCCAACGTCCCTTCGACGATCAATATCCGTCACTACGGTGACATCGTCTACAAGAAGTTCATCCTGCGCTCACTCATTGATGCATCTGAGTCCATTGCGAGCCTCTCTTATGAACAAAACGACATGGATGTTGCCGATATCATCGATACTGCGGAGAAAAGCATCTTTCGCGTCTCATCATCAATCAACACCAAAAACGCATTCGTCTCCATCAAGTCCAGCCTCGTCGAGACCATGGAACAAGTCGTCCATCTCCATGACAACCAGGGTGAGATTCGCGGCGTGCCGACCGGCTTTGAGGACTTTGACAAGATGACTGCGGGACTGCAGAACTCAGATCTCATCATTCTTGCAGCGCGTCCGAGTATGGGTAAGACGACATTTGCGCTTGATATCGTGCGCAACGTGGCACTTGCAGGCAAGGCTGTCGGTATTTTCTCGCTTGAAATGTCCGCCAACCAGCTCGTCCAGCGCATGCTCTCTGCCGAAAGTCGCGTCGACGCATGGAGTATCCGTACTGGTCATGGCCTCAACTCCAACCACTTCACCGCACTCCAGGAAGCAGCAGGCAGACTGCAAAAGGCACCAATCTACATCGACGACCAGGCCGGCAACTCCATTGTGAAGATGCGCTCAGTCGCACGCCGTCTCAAGAGTGAACACGGACTCGGACTGATTGTGATCGACTACTTGCAGCTCATGACAACATCCAAAAACCATGACAACATGGTCAACCAAGTCACTGAAATCTCGCGCTCCCTCAAGCAGCTCGCGCGTGAGCTTGATGTCCCTGTTCTCGCCCTCTCACAGCTCTCACGTGCAGTTGAGTCGCGTGGTGGTCGCCCTCGCCTCTCTGACCTCCGAGACTCCGGCTCCATCGAGCAAGACGCTGACCTTGTCATGTTCATTCACCGCGAAGACCGCTACAAAGAAGCTCATGAGAAGGACAACATCACCGAAATCCTCATCGAAAAGCACCGTAACGGTCCGGTCGGCGTCGTGAAGCTCATGTTTGATATGAAGACTACCTCGTTCCTCTCACTCGACAAAAACCATGAAGCAATGGCATCCAAAGCCACATCCCTTGATGACTTCTAATCTATGATGGACGAACATATTACACGACTCTCTCGCCTCTTTTTGAAATTCCCCGGTATTGGCGAACGGCAAGCTCGGCGCTTTGCATATTTCATACTCACTCAGCCAGAAAACTACGTCGAGAACCTCGCGACAACCCTTCGTGAAGCGCGCGGGCAGGCACATACCTGCACCCGATGCCTCCGGATCTACGAAGGTCGTCCTGGCACCTGTAGTATCTGCAGTGACACGACGCGTGATCACGGGATTATTGCTGTAGTGGAGAAGTCTGCCGACATTGACGCCTTTGCAAAGACTGACTACCGAGGAGTCTTTTTTGTCCTTGGCGGACTCATCCCCATCATCCAGAAAAACGTGCTCGATGGTACCAACGTGAACCTGCTTGTTGAGCGGGTACGGGCTGAATTCGCGACACTCAAGGAAGTCATCCTTGCATTTCCAATCACCCCCAACGGTGAGCACACTGACAGCGCCATCCGCGAAATCCTCAAGCCGGTATCCGCCACCTTTGAAATCTCAACCCTTGGCCGCGGCCTTTCGACCGGTGCAGAGCTTGAATATGCCGACGCTGCGTCCCTCAGCGCCTCACTCAAAAAACGGGAATAAAAATCACTCACCGTTGTGGTGAGTGATAAAATGAATCAAGTGCAGTAAGGTCGCTCTCTTCAAAGCATATTTCCCCTGGTGAACCAGGTAGATTGGTATAGATACGATGGTCAACTTTTCTTCCAAAGAAACACGTTCCTTTTAGAAGCGGGCTTTTAACATATCTTGA
>JAMIGL010000046.1:0-5550 GCA_035905735.1 Minisyncoccota bacterium
GGCATATATAAGCCCTGCCGAGGTCGAAATCTATCGTTTACGTTCTACACAGTTCAATTAAAATTATTATGGCAATATCAAAAGAGAAAAAGCAGTCTATTGTTTCTTCTTTCACCGATATTCTTGCTGATGCGACGTCAGTCGTATTTGTCCAGTTCGACAAGCTCACCGTGAAATCCGCGAATGAGCTCCGCCGCAAGCTCCGTGCTTCGGGTGTCGGCTACAAAGTCGGCAAGAAAACCTTGCTCAAGCGTGTGCTCGCCTCAAAAGGGTACAACGGCACGCTTCCTGAGCTCGACGGTGAAATCGGTATCGCGTATTCGACTGATCTTCTTGCACCGGCTCGCGAAGTCTATGACTTCCAGAAGGCGAACAAGAACATCGTGTCAATCGTCGGTGGCGTATTTGAAGGAGAATTCAAAGACAAGGAAAGTATGCTCTCGATTGCAACCATCCCGTCACGGGAAGTGTTGCTCTCTCAGATCGCATTTCTCCTCAAGAGTCCGATGCAGCGCTTGGCTATAGCAGTCAACGAAGTTGCAAAGAAACAGGGCTAAGATTTATAAGGTACGTATATAGTTACAATTAGTATGGCAAAATTTGATTCATTCCTCACCGAGCTCGAAGGAGCATCAGTGATCGAACTCAACGATCTCGTAAAGGCGATCGAAGAGAAGTTTGGCGTATCTGCAGCAGCAGTCGCAGCAGCTCCGGCAGCTGGCGCAGCAGCAGGTGCAGCTGAAGAAAAAGACACCTTCACCGTGGTGCTCGCATCAGCAGGTGAGCAGAAGATTGCAGTCATGAAGGTTATCAAGGAAGCCTTGGGTCTCGGACTCAAGGAAGCCAAGGATCTCGTGGATGGCGCTCCTGCAACCGTAAAGGACGGTGCAAAGAAAGACGAAGCCGACGCCCTCAAGAAGGCGATCGAGGAAGCAGGTGGAAAGGTAGAGCTCAAGTAATACCGATTCATTCGTACGCAAAACCACCCCGTATATCGGGGTGGTTTTGTTATTTGTTGTACAGCGGGTGAAAGTATTGACTTTATTTTAAAATAATATATAATACATTCAAACAAAACATACGACATGAACAATAAAAAAATAGTGCTTTTTGTAGTACTTTTGATTTCGATGAGCTTTACGTTTAGTGCATCTGCACAGATCCATGACGATATGGTCATCGTGGGTACACGCAAGACCCCGTTTGAAGGTGATCGTCGTGCACTGCTTGCACTCTTTGGGGTTATTCCTGACACCGTGCAGCCTGCACAGCCGTACCTTGCCGTTATTGGTAACAAACGTGTTGCTGCATTTATCAATGAAAAGCAGCCAGAAGGATTCACTATCTTTTCTCAGGATGACATGAAGCGGTGGCAAGTCGTTGCCGTATTCGAACGATTCCAAAAAAGAGACACTTCCGGGAGAATAGAGACTATTCTTGTCTCTCCCAAGCGAGACAGGCTCGCAGTACTCATCAAGAGTAACTACCTGCGAGGAACAGAATGGTTTTTGTATGAAATCAAAAAATACAAAAAACAGTTTTGGTTTGATGCAAAAGGACCTAAAACAAAGAATGAATTTTCTGTGAAAAAGTGGCTGAAGTTATAATGCAGCCCCAAGCCGTATCCTCTCAAGGGTGCGGTTTTTTTGTTACAACCTAAAACTTGCTTGTACGCAAGTGAGCTTCGACGATATACTGCTGGTGTTCTAAGTCCTGCCCGCAATGCTAAAGCATAGCCTTTGCAGGCGGGGGAACGAATCTATGGAAATCCTCGGAAAACTTCTCGGAGGAGTGCCGCGTGTCAAACTCATGCGACTCTTTCTCCTTAACCCTGATCAATCATTTGACGCAGCTGATGCCGCGGAGCGTTCACGTACGCAGGTGGCGGTTGCTCGTCGATCGGTGCGCGAGTTTGCGGCGATGTCATTGATCCGCAAAAAGTCATTCATCAAAGAATGGGTGGATGGTCGTGGTATCGAACGCAAAAAGCGCGTGCAAGGCTTCTGTCTCAACCCTGACTTTCCCTATATCAAGGAGCTCCGCAACCTCCTCGTCGAAGGTGAGTTCTTTAAGCATGCTGATATCGCGCGACGCATCAAGCCTGCCGGTCGTGTGCAGCTTCTCGTCATTTCCGGTATCTTTATCCAAAACAGCGAAAGCCGTCTCGATCTCCTGATCGTCGGAGACAACCTCAAAAAGAGCTACATCACCAAGACCGTGCAAGTCCTCGAGAGTGAGCTTGGCAAAGAGCTTGCATACGCAGTGTTTGAGACTGCTGACTTCAAGTATCGCATCTCAATGTATGACAAACTTCTGCGTGATGTGTTTGACTATCCGCATGAGCGGCTCCTCGCCGGCAAAGAGTTTTCAACGTTTGTCTTACCCAACTAGCATAAAAGGGGGTATACTACAGGAGTACCACATGCGTCCGTCGCATGTATCGTACGATATTTAGTAGCAATTTTGATACCCACGCAGTTTTGCGTTTTACGTTATGCTTATTCAATCATGGAGTCAGGTATTCCTGCTCTCGCTCCAAGGACTCTGGTACGGATTTATCGAGACCTTCCCAAAGATTGTGCTCGCTGTCGTTGTCTTTATTATCGGATGGATCGTCGCGACCACTATCGGCAAGCTTGTCATGATGGCAGTCGATGCGCTCAAGCTTGATAGTCTCTTCAAGAACGCTGGTGCCGAAGAAGCGCTTGCTCGTGCAAACATCCGTCTGCATATCGGCAAGTTCTTTGGTGAGCTGGTGAAGTGGTTCATTGTCATCGTCTTTCTCGTTGCATCACTCAACATCCTCAACCTCGACGCAGTCACGATGTTCCTCCAGCAAGTACTCGCGTACATTCCGCAGGTGATCATTGCAGCACTTATTCTTGTGGCAGGTACAATCCTTGCTGACTTTGTGCGCAAGCTCGTCTCAGGTTCAGCTGCTATTGCAAATGTTCGTTCGGCACGCATGCTCGGTTCGATCGCGTACTACGCAATCTGGATCCTCACTATCGTGACAGCACTTGATAAGCTCGGTATCTTTGGATACTTTGGGCAGATCATCTTTACCGGACTCGTGGTCATGATGGCACTCGCATTTGGCCTCGCATTTGGTCTTGGTGGCAGGGATGCTGCAGCTCGATGGATCAACCGTCTCTCGGAAGATCTCTCAAGCAAGCATCACAACCAATAAGTCTCTTCTAGAGAGTAATTGAATCAAACAACCCGCTTCGGCGGGTTTTTGATTTGCCTGGGGAGGGGTTGTATACTGGGACTATGAAAAAGGTAGCTCCAACAATGACAATTCAAAATCTTGCTTCAGTAATAACGAAGGGTTTTGAACGTCAAGATAAGAACCTTGAAAAGCTTGCAGAAATGGTTGCAAACGGCTTTTCGCACATGGAAGAGAAAATGGATGATATGGTCACCAAAGAGGAGTTCAATACTTTCAAGAAAAAAGTAGCTACCCGCTTTGATAGTGTCGATGAAAGTCTTGAGAAAATCCGTGCCGATATGCTCAAGCTTGGTGATCGGTTTGTCTCTCGGTTTGAATTTGAAACCCTTGTCAGTCGCTTCAATGCTCTTGAATCCGAGCGAAAGACCAAGGCAAAATAATCCCTTTTTGAAGGGGTCTTTTGCTGTTTGGCACCGTATCCACAAGGGGATACGAGTCATAGTTGACTTTGAAAAGGTCGTCGTATATAATCCTCGAGCCTATGATAAGTATCAACAAAAACACCCCAAACCCGGCGGCCTAAAGCCCTAAGCTTTGGAGCCCGCCGCAAGGCGGTTTTTTGTTCAGAAAGTCATAGATGAGCGTTGTTTGATAATAGTAAATCCTGTCCTCTCGTAGCAGTCTTGAGTAAAGACAAATCTCTTGCATGAGGATGCAAGCAAGATGCTGCAGGTAGGGAGAGACAGAGTATTCTGAGTAGTACGTCAGCGGTGATGTACTCAGAATGGAAATGATTTCTAGATTTCCTAATAGGAAATTAAGAGCATATGGTGGATGCCTAGGTTCTACATGGCGATGAAAGACGCGAAAGGCGGCGATACGCTTCGGGGAGGTGTCTTTAACCTTTGATCCGGAGATTTCTGAATGGGGAAACCCACGAGAGCAAACCTCTCGTATCCCAATCCGTAAGTGATTGGGGAGCGCACCTCGGGAAGTGAAACATCTCAGTACCGAGAGGAAAAGAAAAAAATGTGACGTATGTCACGATATTCCCTAAGTAGCGGCGAGCGAAAAGGGAACAGCCCAAACCGTTGCCTTCGGGTAGCGGGGTTGTAGGACGAAAACGTCGTTTTACGAGAAGAGTTACAAAATGTATGTATAGAAGAAGTTGTTGGAAACCAACACCATAGTGGGTGATAGTCCCGTAATCGAAATGCATATATCTCTTTTGTTTTTGTTCCTGAGTACTTCAAGACACGACGAGCTTGAAGGAATCCACCAGCACTAACTGGTAAGGCTAAATACATTGTAGAGACCGATAGTGAACTAGTACCGTGAGGGAAAGGTGAAAAGTACTCCGAAAGGAGGGTGAAATAGAACTGAAACCATATGCTTACAAGGAGTCGGAGCGGGTATTTATATCCGTCACGGCGTGCCTATTGAAGAATGAGCCAACGAGTTAATATGTGCGGCTTGGCTAAGGGGTAAAGCTCCGGAGTCGCAGGGAAACCAAGTGTGAATAGCGCGTAATTGGTCGTACATATTAGACCCGAAGCCAGGTGAGCTATCCATGAGCAGGGTGAAGGTGTGAGAAATCACACTGGAGGCCCGAACCGGTATGTCGTACAACGCATTCGGATGACTTGTGGATTGGAGTGAAAAGCTAATCGAACCTGGTAATAGCTGGTTCTCTCCGAAATAGCTTTAGGGTTAGCGTCACGCGTTCCCTTTGGGGGTAGAGCACTGGAAAGTTTCGACAGGGAGCAATCTCGCGAAATTTATCAAACTCCGAATACCAAAGATTAAAAGCGTGGCAGTTAGACTACGGGGGCTAAGCTCCGTCAGTCAAAAGGGAAACAGCCCAGATCTCTAAATAAGGTCCCTAAATATATACTAAGTGCGTCTCAAGGAGGTAAGGTTTCTTCGACAATGAGGAAGTTGGCTTAGAAGCAGCCATCTTTTAAAGAAAGCGTAACAGCTCACTCATCAAGAGACCTCGCGCCGCAGATAATCGGGGCTAAGTATATTACCGAATTTGAGGGCCCGTACATTATATGTACGGGCGGTAGGAGAGTATTCCACTCTTGCTGTGAAGCCAAAGGCGTGAGCCATGGTGGAGCGTGTGGAAGTAAGAATGTTGGCACAAGTAACCGCAAGCAGGGTGAGATCCCCTGCCGCCGAAAGACTAAGGTTTCCTGGGCAATGGTTATCATCCCAGGGTTAGTCGGGACCTAAGGTAATGGCGAAAGCCGCAGCCGATGGACACATGGTTAATATTCCATGACTTCTGTCATATTCGATGGAGTGACGAAGGGTAGTATCATGCGCGTATAATTGGATTTACGTTGTTGCATTGAGGGAGGTATCCAGGCAAATCC